>JAGONM010000008.1 GCA_017993055.1 Armatimonadota bacterium | reverse complement strand
TCCGGACGGATGCCGGCGAGGCCCTCCATGAACCAGACATGGATCGGGGCTGCGAGCGAGGGCATCTGGACGCCGCCACCGTCCCACGACTCCTGGTAGGTCCCCTGCCTCACCATGTTGAACCAGCCAGGGGTGTCCGGCTGAGTGGCGACCGTCCATGCGAGGTCCGGGCGGCCGATATCCGACAGCGTCGTCAGCAGGATCGGGGTCCCGACGAAGCCCGACGCGACGTGGTTTCTTGCCTCGACCGCCTTAGCCAGGCGCTCCTCGACCTTCGGCTTCACATCCGTCGGAACGAGGCCGAGCGCGAGCGGGAGGGATTGGGCGGTCTGGCCGCCGTTGACATCATAGACGCCTGTTTCGGTATCGAGGAACGTGCGGTTCAAGGTCTCCCGGCACTCGTCCGCGCGCCGCTCGAAGTGGGCGTGGTCGTCGGCCCGGCCGAGTATCGAGGCGGTGTCCGAGAGAATTCGGGCGAACCATGCGAGTGCGGCGGTAGAGGTGAAGACGACCCGCGCCCTCGGATTCTCGGCGGAGAGCCAGTCGCCGAGGCCCCACCACAGGACATCCTTGCCGGTCGGCCCCTCGAGCCTCGGCCACGCGGCTCGTGCCTTCTCATCCGCGCAAAGCTGCTCAAGGTACGCGAAATGCTTCTTCATCCCCTCGTAGCTCTCGGCCAGGAGCGATGCGTCGCCGTATGCCTGATAGTAGAGCCACGGCGTATAGAGGATGGCCCCGCCCCACCACGGGCCGTTGATGTCCGGCGCCTCGAACCGTCCGGGGACCACCGGCGCGACGTATCCGTCGGGGAACTGGCCGTCGAGGAAATCGCCCTGCCACTTGCGGTAGGTCGGGCCGACGTCGTAGAACCACGACTCGGCGGGGAACTGGTTCCACACATCCTGCGTCCACGGCGATTTCTCGCGGACCGGATCGTTCGGAATCTGGATGATGTAGTTGTAGACGGTGCGGCGGAACACGTCCTGCAGTACGTTCAGCCGCTCGTCCGAGCAGACGAACCCTCCGACCGCGGGCAGATCGGTCGCGGTCACGACACCGACGAGGTCGTCCGCTTTCGGCTCGTATCCGAGGCCCGAGACATCCACCGCGCCGAACCCGTGGTAGGCCAGGCTCGGCTGGTAGACCTCCTCGCCCCCGCCCCTCGCGGTGTAGATGTCGGTCTGGTACCGCCCGAACGTGTGGCCGCTCCCTCCCAGGACGCTCATCGTGACGACCTGCCCGGCCTTCGCGCGCAGTGTGAGTCGGGGCACACCACCGACTGCCTCCCGGAGGGTGAACCGCCACTTGTCGTCGCTGACCTTCTCGACCCTGACCGCGGGAATCTCCTCCAGCGCGCGAACCGGGTAGAGCAGTTGGGCAGACATCTTGCCCTTGGGGGCTGGAGCGGATACGGCCGGCTTCCATGCCGAGTCGTCGAAACCGGGCGCGGACCAGCCGGGCATCTCCTTCCGCGCGTCGTACGTCTCGCCGCCGGCGAAGCAGTTGTAGCGGATCGGGCCGTCGGTCGTGAACCGCCATTTGCGGTCCGTGCCGATGATCGTGCGGCTGCCGTCCGTGTACTCGATCTCCAGGTCCATCCGCAGTTGGGGCGGCGAAATGAAATCGGCGCGGTAGTAGCCGTGGAAGAGCGGGCTGACCGGGTTGAACCACCCGTTGCCGAGCACGACGCCGATCGCGTTTCGGCCCTGCTTCAGGGCGTCGGTGACATCGCGGACGACGTAAGGCACCCGCTTCTCGTAGTCGCACATCGCCGGATCGAGCAGGTTCGGGCCGGCGAAACGGCCGTTGACGTGCAGTTCGAAGCACCCCAGACCGGAGACGCAGGCGAGGGCGCGGCGGATGCTCTTCGGCGCGTCGAACTCCCGGCGCATGTAGACGGCGGGGGCCTCGTGCGCATCCTTCGCCATCTCACGGATCTTCGGCCCCAGACCCCAGAGTATGCCGCAGTAGTCGTTGACGCGGCCCGGGTCGGAGAACGCCTTCAACTCCCTCTGGTGCGGCAGGAGTTCGAGGTCGGAGGCGATCCAACCGCCGCGCCAGTCCTTCGGGTCGAGCACGCCCGTCGTCCACTCGGCGGGCGCGCTCCATGCTGAGGGCAGGCCGTCCCGGTCCCAGACGCGCACCTTCCAGAAGACGCGCTGACGGGATGCGAGAGGCTTGCCGTCATAGGGGATCGCGACGGCGGCGTCGGAGATCACCTTGCCGCTGTCCCAGAGGTCGGCGGTGTTCCTCCGCAACTCCACTGCCGAGGATGCGGCGTGCACCTGGAAGGCCGATTGACTCAGGCTACGAGAGGACCGATCGGTCGCCTCGCAGATCCACGAGAGATGCGGATGCTCGACTCCGAGAGGATTCGCCATTCTCTCACACCGCAGATCGGCAGGCGTGAGAGAACTCGGACCGGCGAGGGCCGAGCATGACAGAATGAGAACGAGTACGGCAGGTACAGTAAGGCGCATTCACATCTCCCGAAAGTATGGCTGTCTTACGTCAGCTTACCGGATCCTTCTATCGGCCAGACGTCTACCACAGTCCCATCGCGGTGGACGAAGAACTCGCGGTAGAGGTTGCAGGTGACGCAGCCGTGAGAGGGGATGATCTCGATCTTGTCGCCGAGAGCGGCGGCATCGTCGGCGACCGACCAGACCGTGTGTTCCTCGGAGCCGAACCGCCCGATCTCGCCGTGCGCCGGATACTTCGCCTGCGGCGGGCCGAAGTCGTACCCGATCCCCTTGACGCCCACGTCGAGCACGGCCATGCCGGGCTTGGGGCGGCTGCAGATGAGGGTCAGAATCGAGAGCGCCTGGCGGAACTCGGGCCGGATCTCGCCGTAGTACCAGTCCATCGTCGCGTAGGAGCCGGCCTGGACCTCATCCATGCCCGGAAAGCCGCCGGTGACGTTGTAGGTGCCGGTGCCGCCGCCGCTCAGTATGCCGACGGGAATGCCGGAGCTTTCGATCAGCCGGCGCGTGTCCACGAGAACTTGCAGCGCCTCCCGCGTCTTGCTCGAGCGCTCGGCTTCGTTGCGGAGCAGCACCAGATGGCCTTCGTAGCCCTGAAGGCCATCGAAACTGAGACCGGGCGCATCGGAGACGAGCCTCGCCAGCCTGAGCGCCGGCTCGCCGGGCGCGACGCCGCAGCGGTTCAGGCCGATGTCTACCTCGACGAGCACGCGGATGGTGATGCCCGCGTCTGACGCGGCCTGCGAGAGCTCGCGGATGTTGGACTCCGCATCAACCGCCACCATGGGCCTGGCGCGCTTAGCGAGTTCGACGAGGCGGGCGATCTTCTGCTCGCCGACGATCTGGTTGGCGATCAGGATGTCGGATATCCCGGCGTCGGCGACGACCTCGGCTTCCCCCAGCTTCGCGCACGTGATGCCGACCGCGCCTGCGTCCATCTGCATTCGCGCGATGGCGGTGCACTTATGGCTCTTGAAGTGCGGCCGCAGACCGCTCGGCCTGCCCGCGAAGAACGCCGCCATCGTTTCGATGTTGGCCGTGAGGGCGTCAATGTCGAGCAGCAGGGCGGGCGTGTCGAGTTCCGACACAGGCCTGCCTATCATTTGAGAATTGTCCATTCGACGTTACCCCTTCCAGGGCTGATGTCTCAGCTTGGTTTCTTCAGTATGCGGCATATCCCTGCCGGAACCCTCGTGCGTCCGCGCAGGTCACCTCGCTCGATCGGTCTCGGAGGCTATCCGGAGCCTGGCCGCCTGCACCGCCTTGCCCCAGGTCGGGAACACCGAGAGGAACGCGTCGAGATCGTAGCGTGACATCCTCTCCACGTCCTCCGGCTCCGGGACGCGCCCCAGGGAGTCCGCCAGCGCGCACAGCTCCATCTGCAACTCCTTCTTCGTGAACCGCCGCCTCGGCCTGGATATCGAGTCGCGAACCAGCGCCCCGGCGTTCTCGACCACCTCCAGCTTGCGGCGCGAGATCTCGACGTATCCCGGATCAAGGTCAATACCCACGTATCGGCGGTTCAGCGTCGCGGCGATCACGGGAGTCGTGCCGGTCCCGCAGAGGGCGTCGAGCACGATGTCGCCCTCGTTTGATGAGAGCCGGATGATCCGTTCGAGCAGGGCGTCCGGGAGCTGACACGGGTGATAGTCCCTATCGCGCCTGTGCCTGATCCGGTGGATATCCCACCAGATGTCCGTAAGGTCTTCCTTCTCGTCGTCGCCTGATGCCTTGCGCCTCGTGACGCACGACGCCCGCAGGCAGTAGTTGCGCTCGTCGAGGGTTCTCACGGCATCGTAGTTGAACGTGAACCCGGTTGGGCGCTTCGTATAGAACAGCAGGCTGTAGTGCGATGGGATAAGCTTGCCTCGCGGGTCGGATCGGGCGTCCCAGACTATCCAGTTCCGGAAGCTCAGCTTCCGATTGAGGAACGCGGCGTGATGCATCGCCCAGCGCGGGAGGTTGAGCACGTACAGCGATCCCGTCGGTTTCAGGACGCGCGCGTACTCCGAGAGCCACTGCTCGCACCAGGTGAGGTATCTCCGCGAGTCCCAGTCGTCGTCGTGGACTCCATATTCCTTGTTGATGTTGTACGGCGGGTCGGCGAAGGCGAGATCAATGGAGTTGTCCGGGTATCGGCGCAGGACCTCCACCGCGTCGTCCTGGTGGACGACATCGAGCATCGCGCCGGGAATCGGGTTCGATAGGAGGTCGCCCGGCTCGCGGACCGGGATCGGCTCGGGGCGATGCGGCTCGCCGCCCCGGTAGACCAGCCCTCGAATCGTCGGCCCGGGGAAGTCAACCAGGCGGAGAATCTCGTCGAGAACCGGCTGGGAGAGACCGGAGTAGTTGTCCGCCCGGGGAAGGTCCTTCCAGATGTCGGAGACCACCGTGCCCTCCGGGTGCATGAGCTGGGTCTTGCCGCCCCAATCCCGGAGCGACTTCCAGCACGACCGACATACCTTGTGCGGGCTGCGCATCTTGTGGATGTTCAGAGTCTCTCCTCTGGCGAAGAGGAGCACTCCCGCGTGGACCGAGGGCAGGCCGCCTGACGATGTCCTCGTCGCCGATTCCACGGCGATCCAGAACCTGAATCGGAGCCGCCCGTCGAGGTAGACCCCGACTTCCGGCAGCCGCTCCGGGGTTCCCTGCACGAACAGCAGGCCCCCTTTCCGAAGCGCGCGGACGCACTCGTCAAGATAGGGGCGGAAGTCCCTCAGCGGCTCGGAAGCGAGCACGATCAGATCGAGCGAACCGTCCGGGACGGCCCGGAGGTCGGTCATGAGGCTTCGGCGCGAGGCGTATCTGATGTCGAGCGATTCGGTGTCCATCGCCCGTCATATTACCACAGAACGCCGATCAAGCGGAACCCCCGGTCGCGCGCCGTCATGCTGAACTTGATTCAGCATCCATCCGGAGGGTTCTGGGCCCTGAACCAAGTTCAGGGTGACGCCGAGAAGGGCCGCCCGGCAGGATCCCCCGGCGCCGGATGTCGCCTACACCGATCACCGGTTACTAACCACCAATCACAATTCCCCCGCCATCCGCCCGAGCATGTGCGCCGCCGCCTGCTTGTCCGGGATCGGGAACGAGCCGAAGATGTCCGGGTCGGTGTGGATCGCCGGGCGCAGGGTGGGGATGCCCACGCACGATGGGCAACCGTCCTCGCAGCCGCACTCCTCCACCATCTGCAGGCACGTGCGCATCAGGTCATCCACCTTCTCATACCCGATTTCCGCGAACCCGAGGCCTCCGGTATAGCGGTCGTAGATGAAGATCGTCGGCGACCCGGTGTTGGAGCTGTCCACCACCCCGCCGATGTCCTCCTTGTCGCACATCGCGAAGAGGGGCAGGGCGTGGACCGCCAGGTTGCGGATGCCCATCAGCCCCTCGATCGGGTTGCGTCCCTGCAGCTTGATCTCCCCGATGACGCCCGCCGGCGGGACGATCCACATCGCCATCGTCTCGAGATGCTGAGGAGGGATGTCCACCTTCCCGTAGCCGATGCTGTCCAGGCTGTAGAACTTGATCTTCTTGAACCCGGTCGTCGCCCATG
Source organism: Armatimonadota bacterium (assembly GCA_017993055.1). Taxonomy (NCBI): domain Bacteria; kingdom Bacillati; phylum Armatimonadota; species Armatimonadota bacterium. The sequence goes on along the minus strand of JAGONM010000008.1, from coordinate 115,147 downwards.
TGACGGTTGCGGGGCCGTAAGACACCGATGAGCCGCCGAGCGCCTCCCGCTGAGCGCCGGGCGAGCCGTCCTCAGTCGTCCTCGCGATCCTGATGGACGAGTCGAGGATCGCGTTCGTGTAGTAGTCCACGTTCGCGCGGCGGACGGAGGCGACGCGGTTCACGAGGTCGAGTTCCTCGACGAAGTAGGTCTCGCCCTCGTGCATGTAAATCGCCTGCGGGTAGACGAGTTCCGGCGCGCTGATCGAATCAACCTGGCCGATGACCCGGCCCTCCGGCGACTCGACCTCGCCGTCCCTCTCCACGATGGTGAACGTGTTGTCCGAGATCGTCCGCAGGTTCACGTCCTTCGCGGGGAACTCTGTGCGCGAGTAGTACCACTTGTCGCCGATGCGCTTGAAGTCCCCGGCCTCCTCGAGGATGTCTGCGATCGGGGTCGTCCCGCCGCCGAACGCGCCTGCGTCCTCCTCCGTGATCGGTAGCTCGAACGCCGCGCACTTCAGGTGGTGAGCCAGCACGTAGGGATTCTCCGGGTCCACGACCGCGCTCTCCGGCGACTGCCCGAAGAAGTACTCCGGCCGCCTCACGAGGTACTGATCAATCGGGTCGTTATAGGCGACGAAGACGACCAGCGAATCCTCGACCCCCCGACCCGCGCGCCCCGCCTGCTGCCACACGCTGGCGATCGTCCCCGGGAAGCCGATGATGATCGAGGCGTCGAGCCCGCCGACGTCAATCCCGAGTTCGAGGGCGTTCGTGCTCGTGATGCCCATCAGTTCTCCCTCGAAGAGCTGCCGCTCGATCTCGCGCCGCTCCTCGGGCAGGTAACCTCCCCGGTACGGGCGCACCTTGTCCTGAAGCTGTCTCGGGAGCGCTTCCCTCACGTAGCGGTACATCAGTTCCGCGACGACGCGTGCCTTCCCGAAGGTGATCGTGCGCACGCCGCTCCGCATCAGCTCGACCATCAGGTTCTGGGCCTCTACGTTCGAGCTTCGCCGCTCCATGCCGCCGACGTCAATCACGGGCGGGTTCCACAACACGAACCGCTTCTCGCCCCTCGGGGAGCCGTCGTCGTCCACCAGGGTCATCGGGGTGCCGATGAGCCCCTCGGCAAGCTCCCTCGGGTTTGCGATAGTTGCCGACGAGCAGATGAATCGGGGCCGCGCGCCGTAGAACTCGCAGACGCGGTTGAGCCTGCGGATGACGTTGGCGACGTTCGAGCCGAAGATTCCCCGGTAGCTGTGGATCTCGTCTATCACCACGTACTGCAGGTTGGTGAAGAAGTTGCTCCATCGCGTGTGGTAGGGGAGGATGCCCTGGTGGAGCATGTCCGGGTTCGTGAGGATGATGCTCGCCTCGTCGCGCAGCTTCCGGCGCGTGGTCGGGGGGGTGTCTCCGTCGTAGCACCCGGCCTTCATCACCTCCGCGAGAGCGGGTTCCCACTCAGCGTAGCGCCTCAACCCCCGAAGCTGGTCCTGGGCGAGGGCCTTCGTCGGGAACAGGTAGAACGCCGTCGCATCTCGTGCTTCGTGCTTCGAATTTCGAATTTGCCTCTCGAGGACGGGCAGGTTGTAGCAGAGGGTCTTGCCGCTCGCGGTCCCGGTCACGATGACGACGCTTTCCCCGCGACGGACGGCCTCGACCGCCTCGACCTGGTGAGTGTAGAGCCTTTTGATCCCCATCTGTGCCAAGGCGGAGACCAGTTCCGGAGGCAGGGGCTCGGAGAGGTCGCCGTATGACGCCTCCCGCCTCGGGATGCGGTGTATGTGAACGATCTGCCCCTGGTAGTGCCGGGAACGCCGTATACTGTCCAGAAAGTCGGTGAAGTCCATTCGCTGTCCCCCGATCACTCCGCCCCTGACTGGTGCGAATGTATGTTCGAGACAATTGCGGGTCCATCCTGCACGCCCGATCAGTGCCGCTTCACCCAGGCCGCAATGTCATCAACGACTGCCTCGGAGACGAAGCCGGACTTCTCGTACTCCGCCGGAACGGCCTTGCCCTTGCCGGTCATGAACAGATGGTTTAGGTCCGGGTAGAACTTGAACGCCACGTCCTTCCGGGAAGAGAGCGAGGCCTTCCATCCGTTGAAATCGGCCTCGGTGACCTGGTAGTCGCGTCCGCCCTGCAGGATCAGCATCGGCTGCTCGACGGACTTCGCGATCTCGGCCGGCTTGGGCCGCAGGCTCAGCCAGTACGCCGCCGGAGCGCCGAGCGGCAGAGTGGATGCGGGCGTCTTCGGCGAAAGCCTGGGGCTCTTTGCGTTTGCCACCTGCCGCCTGATCTTCTCAAGCTCTTTCTCGTCGTCCGCCGACAGAGCGCCCTCGAGCGACGCGATGTACTCGACCTGCTCCAGAAGCACATCGTCGAAAGGGCGAGTCGCGCCTGCCATGATCACCAGCCCAGCGATCCCGGGGTCGGCCTTGCCTATCCTCGGTGCGAGTATCCCTCCGAGGCTGTGGCCGAGCACGAACACCCTCCTCGGGTCGATGCGGTCCGACTTGCGGGCGAGTTCGACGGCCGCCAGGGCATCATCGAGGACCTCCTCCTTCACAGTGATGGTATCCGTCATGGTGGCCATCCTGACGCCGTAGACCTTCGTGCGCTTGTCGTATCGCAGGACTGCGATGCCCTTCGATGCGAGGCCCCATGCCAGATCGCGGAACGGCTTGTTCGGGCCGATGGCTTCGTCGCGGTCGTTCGGGCCGGAACCGTGAACGAGCACCACGGCCGGGAATGGTCCCCCGCCCTTCGGGATCGTGAGCGTGCCGGGCAGTTCCCATTCCGCGCCCTTGTTGACGGCGACATCCCTCTCCTCGAAGCGGTCCTTCCTGACGTATGTCGGCGGGAGGTACTCGGGCGCGGCGCTCGATGCGCCCTCGGCCGCGGGCAGGATCCAGAGGCCGGAGACGCGCCCGGCGGAATCGTACACGACCTGGATATCAAGCTTGCCGTTCGCGAACTCGCAGGTCACGTCCACCGTGTCGAATCCGCCCTTCTTTCCGGGCTGAGCGCCGTCCATACCCTTGAAGCTCCCCTGCTGTTGCACGAGGCTCTGCCACAACTGCTGCAACTGCGCCGGGGACATGGCCTTCTTCATGGTCTCGTCGAACCGGGCGGTCGCGTCGGGGAATCTTCCATCGGCCAGCAGTTGGACGAAATCCCGGGCTTGCGCGGCCGTGTCTTCCGGTTGAGCGCACTGCGTGACGCAAGCCGCGAGTCCGGCGAACACCACCAGCAGGATGATCCAGCGCGCGGTCCTCATCACTTCGCGCCTGCGCCCGGCGCGGTCCGGACTACCCACAGTCCGCCGACCTTGTCGCTGCTGTCGAACACGACCTTGACGTCGAGGTTCACTTTCTCGAACGAGCAGGTCACGTACACCGTCTTGAATCCCTGCTCCACTGTCTCCCGAGTCGCGGTCCGACCCTTGAATGCCCCGGCCTGCTGCGAGAGCGCGGTCCAGAGCTGCTGAAGCTTCTCGTTGGGCATCGCAGATCTCATTGCCGCGTCGAAGTCCTTCGTTGCGGCGGCGAAGTCCCCCTTTGCCATGAGATCGACCATGTTCTCCGCCCTCCGCGTGATTCCGGGCTTGCCGCATGACGAGACCATCAGCGCTACCGCGCACGACAGCACCAACATCAGCGCTGTGCCCCCATTCCTCATCTTCCCGTTCATTGTGTTCTCCTTTCCAGCCGTCTCTCGGCTGATCACTCTTCCTCCATGAACCAGAGCCCCGATATCAGGCCCGACCTGCCGAAAACCACCTTGATACTGAGAGGCGACCGCCCGAACTCGCAGGCGACGATCGCATTGGTGAACTTCCAGTAGTTCTCAGTGCGCACGCCGGTCTGCTTCACGAACGGCCCATACTTCTCGACGACGAACTGCCAGTGCTCCCGCAGTTTCTCAGGGGTCAGGGCGGACTTCACCTCGTCGTCAAGGTCCTGATTCAGTGCGTCGAAGTCGCCCCGAACGAGCGATTCCACGAACTGCCGGGCCGCGAGCTCGACGTCAATCGGCGGCGCCCAGACGAACTGGTAGTCCTCCATCAGGGAGACAAGCGCGCGCTCCAGAAGCTCGGGCTCGAGCCGGTAGGTGACATGCCTGCCGCTCTTGTGGTCCGATACCAGGCCGGCCTCGCGGAGCACCGCGAAGTGTTTCGAGAGCGTCGGCTTCGTCAGCTCGAAATGCTCGGCCAGTTCGCCCGCGGTCATCTCGCGGTCGCGCAGGAGCTTGAGGACGGCCCTCCGGGTCGGATCTGCTATCGCTCTGTAGACCTTCTCCACTGCGAATCCTTCGATATTTAGCTAAGGTTCTAAATGTTATCACACGCGAAACGCCATGTCAAGCGTTCTGCGAAAAAACTTCCGGCGCGCGTCAACCGAACCTGAATCGCGCCCGGAAGGCCGTCTTGATGATCTCCGCCGCGTCGGCGGCCGTGAAGTGGTCGGTCCAGATCATGAGGTCGAAGTCGCCGCAATCGAGCTTCTTCTTGCCGAACGCCCGATCCAGGAACCGCCTGCGCTCCTTGTCGGATTTCTTGAGCTTGATCTCGGCCTCCGCGCGCCCGATGTCCTCATACTCCATCATGTTGGCGACCCTGCGCTCGAGCGAGGCGTCCATGCGGACGTTGAGCGCGCCCGGGAGCAGGTAGTTCGCCCCGCGGCCGAGGATGACCGCGTTACCAACGCTCGCGATAAGGGCGACGCTCCGCGCCAGGTGTTTCGTATACAGGAAGCCGGCAGGCTCGGAATCGCCTAGCATCGCGCGGACGAGAAGCTCGATCTCGGAGACGGTCCGCTCGTCGAACGTCTCGACGACCTTGCGGGGTATCTCCGCCTCCATCGCCATGATGTCAATCAGCTCTCTGTCCCACAGACTGAACCCGAGGTCGTCCGCCAGTTTGCGGGCGACGATGCGGCCCCCGCTTCCCATCGTGCGCGAGATCGTGATGACGGGATTGGTGACGGCCTCCCCGTTGCCGATGCGCTCCTTGCGCGCCAGTTCCGAGCGGCGCACCTGCTCGGCGATCATGTCCTCGACGCTTCTGGCCATTCGGGCCACCTGCCTTTCTCCGACTGCGGCGTCATCAATCACCCTGAGTATACCCAACCACACGCGCAACCGCAACCTGCGAGGCGGCCTTGACCTGCGGGCGCGGTGTGGTACAATGATGTCGGAGTAGGTCAGATGGTCGCTCCGCCCGAGAGGGCGGGGAGGAAAGTCCGGGCTCCGCAGGGCGCGATGCTCGCTAACGGCGAGGGGGAGCGATCCCACGGAAAGTGCCACAGAAAAGAAAACGCCGACCTCCGGGTCGGCAAAGCTGAAACGGTGGTGTAAGAGACCACCAGCTCCGCAGAGATGCGGAGGCTTGGCAAACCCCATCGGGAGCAAGGCCGAATAGGGAGGGGTAGAAGCTGCCCGCCGACCCTCCGGGTAAAGGCCGCACGAGGTGCGCGGCAACGCGCATCCCAGATAGATGACCATCCGAGACAGAACCCGGCTTATAGACCTGCTCCAGATAGGCGCATCCTGGTCGTTTTCACGCTCAGAATGCGCCTGATTCAAGTAGTGCGTCCGAAGCGGTAGATGAACTCCAGCGTGATTTCTCTCAGCCGCTCGTCGAGCCTGTCCAGCGTCTGCCTCGAGATATCCTCCGGAACCCCGTAGAAAGCCTCCGCGATCCCGCCGGTGATGCAGGCCAGCGTGTCGCTGTCGCCGCCAAGCGAGACGGCGTTCCGGACGGCGTCCTCGAAGTCCGTCGCGTCAAGGAAAGCGGCGAACGCCTCCGGCACGGTGCCCTGGCATGACTCGTCGAACCCGTAACCCGGCCTGATCTCGTCGCAGGTGCGGGAGAGATCGTAACCGAAGGTTCGCTCGACGTACTCCCTGATCTCCTCCTTGGACGAACCGGTGCGGGCGAGGAACATCGCGGCCGCCACTGACTGTGCGCCCTTGATCCCCTCCGGGTGGTTGTGAGTGACCGCCGTGAAGGCCTCGGCTTTCGCCAGCGTTTCCTCGAGCGTGTCGTAAGCATGTCCGGCGGGGCTGATCCGCATCGCGGCGCCGTTTCCCCAACTCTTGTAGGGATCGCCGTGTTTGGAGAGAGCCCACCTGCGGAACATCCCGCCGTAGCCCGCTCTCGGGTAAAGGCGGTAGTACTCCCTCAGCGCCGCAGCGTAGTCCTTCGAACGGAGTATCGCGTCGGCGAGGGCGACGGTCAGAACGGTGTCATCGGTGAACTTGCACCGCTGTCCGAACAGGGGGAACTCCTTGGTCTTGATCCTGTCCCACTCGTAGATGGAGCCGATGATGTCACCGGCTATCGCTCCTATCATCTTTCGCCTCCTAGTGTGGATCTCCGGTGCATCAGGGACGGCGGTCTGCCGGTTCGTGGTCAGCAGAACCGCTTGATACCTCAGCCGGCAGGTGGGACTTCACATCTCGGCAAAGGGCAGCGCGGTTACTCCCGGCGCCATAGGCAGAACCTCGCCGCCGAGGTGCACGAGCCACCCCGTGTCCACCCTGTCCGGGTAGTCCCGCATGAATGCGAGCAGCCCCGATGCCATCCGCGGGCGCGGCGTGCTGGTTGCCTTTACCTCTACCGGGACGAGCCGGCCACTCTGCTCGACGACGATGTCCACTTCGACTCCGTTGCTCGTCCTCCAGAAGTAGGCCTGCGGATCAGTTCCTCGGTGCAGGGAGTTCTTGACGATCTCGGATAGAACCGCCGTCTCCACTATCGCTCCGGACAGGGGACCGGCCTGCGCGTGCTGATGGTCCCTCAGTCCCGCTAGGTGGCAGAGCATCCCGACGTCCGTGAGATAGACCTTCGGCGTCTTCACCAACCGCTTTCCGATGTTCATGAAGTACGGCCGGAGGATCACCACCTGATAGGTTGATTCGAGGATGGACAACCACGACTTGGCGGTGTTGACCGCGAGTCCCAGATCACGCGACACGTCGGACAGGTTGAGCAGCTGCCCGCTCCGAGCCGCGATCACTCGCAGAAAGCTCTGGAACTGAGTCAGATCGCCGACCTGCCTGAGCGATCTGACGTCGCGCTCCAGGTACGTCTGAACGTAGCCGGAGTACCAGAGGCCGGGGTCCCTCTCCGGCTCTGCGGCGAGTTCCGGGTATCCTCCTCTCAGGAACTGCTCCCAGATCTGCTCTAGAGACGCCGGTCGCTTCCTTTCGGTATATCCGGGCTCCCAAGGCAGATCGGCGGCCGAAATGCCTGATATCTCATGTAACGACAGGGGAAGCAGCTTCAGGATGGCACTTCGCCCGGCAAGCGACTCGGTTACCTGGCTCATCATCAGAAGGTTCTGAGAGCCGGTGAGAACGAACTGGCCCTTGCGCGATCTGTCGGCGTCTATCCGCTCCTTGATGTAGAACAGAAGCTCCGGAGCGTACTGAATCTCGTCCAGAATGACGGGAGGGGAGTTGATCTCGAGGAAACCGCGCGGGTCAGCGGACGCGGAGGCTCTCACGTCCGGCAACTCCATCGAGACATACCGATAGCGGTCCCCGAGAAGGCGCTTGAGCAGTGTCGTCTTCCCTGACTGCCTGGGTCCGCTGAGGACCACCGCGGGGAAGTCCTCGACCGCCTTCCGAACCACCGGTTCGAGCGTTCTGGTGATGTAGGTCACGGTGTACTCCATGCAAATATGCAATCATAATGCAAGATTGCATGGATTTTGTCAAGTGCGGAATAGAATTGTCAACCGGCATGCAATACTGACCCACCGTGGGCGTCCAATGCTGACCCGTCTCCGCGCGCTTGACTCACGCTCAGCAGAGTGGGTCACCGTTTGGCGCCGAATGTGCGCCTGGGCGGGCCATGCTTGTCCCCCGACTTGCCTATCCGAGCGACCGATCACTCGATCTCGATGATCTTCCGGAAGCGGCCGGAGCAGAGTTCCTCCGCGCCGTCGCGTGTGATCCGGGCGCCGATCTCCCAGCGCATGCCGTACTCGGGCCGCTGCATGAATGTGTCCACCTGGAACGTCATATTCTCCTGCAAAAGGTAGTCCGAACTCGTTTCCATCCAGGGGCGCTCGACCTCAATCATGCCAAGCCCATGACAGGGACCGTACAGGAGGTTTTCGCCGTAGCCCCGCTTCTTCACGTAGTCGAAGAAGTTCACTGCCACCTGAGCCGCCGGCACCCCCGCAGCCATCCATTCGATGGTCTTGTGGTGAGCTTCCAGCCCGAACTCCGCCAGGTCCCTCATCGCCGGGTCCATCCTGCCGATGCAGATCGGGAGTCCCACGCTCGGCGAGTATCCTCCTACCCGCGCGCCCACGCTCAACTGCACCAGATCGCCCTTCCGGATCACCCTGTGCGACGGGCGGCCGATTGCGTGAGAGCTGTTCGGGCCAGACAGCACGTAGGTCGGGTGCGCCTCATACTCGGCCCCGTTGCGGTACATGGCTTCCTGGGCAATGCCGACGACCTGCAGTTCCGTCATGCCGGGCTCGATCCGCGACAGCACCTCTTCGACGGCCAACTCGCTGACTAGGAACGCTTCCTTGAGAAGCGCGATCTCGCTCTCGCTCTTGATCGCCCGCATCTCGTACATGATGTCGTCAGCCTTGACTATCTCCGCATTGGGAAGCGCCGCCTGCACCCTCTCGTATACCGAGACGGGCATGGCGGTGCTGCCTGCGATTCCCAGCTTCCCGATGCCCCCGCTCCCTATGGACGAGAATATGTCTTCGAAAGTGTCCACCTCGACGTCGGGGTAGTCCGGTTCGGCGGCCTCTCTGTAGTAGAGGACCTTCCTGATGTCGGGAATCACGCTGTGGCCCTGGGCGAACGTCTCGCTTTCCGGCCCGATGAGGAGGATTGGATTCCCCTCAGACGGTACCAGCACGCCTGCGCTCTCGAAGATCGGCCAGTACTCGGACAGATACCGCACGTTGGCGAAATCCGCCTCGTTGCTGTGTACGAGGAGAGCATCAAGACCTCGCTCCCGAACCTTGCGCCTCGCCAGTTCATGCCTCTCTCTGAACTCCTCGACAGGTATGCTGTTCATCATCCGATTCCTCCTAATGTTGTCCGCACCGATCAGGCCCGATACTCCTCGCAGATACCGGCGGCAGTGACGAAAGAGGCTCCCCTGTCCTCCAGCATCTCCAGCAGCCGGTCGAGTTCCCTGAGGGCAACCTCGCCGCAGTTCTTCACCAGGAACGGGTCGGGCAGAACCGAGCCCTCGCCATAGTGGATGAGCCCCTGGGGCATCTCGTGGAACTCCCACGGGTGCATGTAGAAGCAGAAGACGGCGGGCAGGGCCTTTCGCTCATAGAATCCGATCATGTCGTCCACGTGGCGCATCAGCGCCCCCGCGCCTTCGGTCCGGAAGACCGGCCACTGATCGCGATCTCTGCCGTATGCATCCGCGCTCTCGATGGTCATGTCCGCGAAGTTCGGGACCTCCAGTATTCGCATGTCCCCTTCCTGAGTCCAATCCTCCCCGCTCGGGTGGTAAGGTGTCAGCCGATCCTTGTAGAAGTACATCGGGTACGAAAGATCGGCCGCATACCCCAGGTCCTCCAGGGCGTTGGTGACGGCGGTGCTGCCCCAGAGCCTGGGGCATCTGAACGACACCACTCTCCTGCCGAGCGCCTGCTGCACGAGATCGGTCGCCACCTCGATTCGCCGATAGCACTCCTCCGGCAGCAGCGGTTTGATCCCAGGTATGGGAAAGAGCTCGTCACCCAGGGTCTCATGGTACAGCGAGTGACATCCCACCTCGCTGCCTGCGTCGTCCACCAGCCTGACGACTTCCGGGTGGGCGGCGGCGGAATCGCCGGTGAAGAGGAACGTCGCCCTCACATCGTGCCTGGCAAGGACGTCCAGAAGCCTCGGGGTGCCTCGCACCAGGCCTTGGTAGTACGGCGTCCAACTGCCGACATCGGTTTCCATGTCGAAACCCAGGATCACTCTCAGGTCCATGCTAAGATTCGCTCCTGCGGCCTATGGATAGTCCATTCTACGCAGCCGCGTCCGATCCGTCAACTTGCCAAGGCGGCGAGCGCCACCCCCGGAGCCGGCCGAGCGAAGAAAGGGACAATCCCCCGGCCCGTTGAAATAGTCCGCGGCAGACGGCAGCCGCATACACGGCATGGCGTCGGCCCACCGCGAGGAATCATGTTGTCACGGTCCCGCCGGCCTGGAGGTCGTACGGGCGGCGCCGGTCAGAGGAACAGGGGAGCGGAAGAGCATGTCGAGAAGAGCGTTTCCGAAAAGAGCCGTACATCTGGATTTCCATACTCTGCCGGGCATAGACGGGCTGGGTGCCGACTTCGATCCGGACGAGTTCGCGGGCACACTGGCGGACTGCGGGGTGGAGTACATCAATGTCTTCGCGAAGTGCAACCTGGGGTTTGCCTACTATCCGACGAAAGTCGGCATCCCCTATCCCGGGGTTGAGAAGGACCTTCTGGGTGGGATGGTGGAGGGCTGCCACAGGCGAGGGATCGGCGTGTCGGCATACTTCAACCTCGGGCTCGACCACGAGCAGTTGATGCGCCACAGGGAGTGGAGCCGCCTCGACGCCGACGGCTCCGTGTACGACGTGGCTTCTCACGACCACTTCTTCCGCACCGCTTGTGTGAACACAGCATACGGCGACTACATGATCTCGATGATCGAGGAAGTGGTGAATGCGTATCCGGTGGACGGCATCTTCCTCGACTGCATGAACGTCACCCCTTGCTACGGCGTCGAATGCCTTGACGGCATGAAGAGCCTGGGCGCAGACCCGATGGATGAAGGCGCGGCATACGAATATGCCCGGCAGAGCTACCGCAGCTTCATGGACAGGACCGAAAGCATGCTCGGCGACCGAGCAGACGACTTGTATATCATCTACAATGGGGCGGCGTACAAGCGCCAGCCCTCTCATCTCGAACTCGAGATACTGCCGTCCGGAGGATGGGGGTACGACTATCTTCCCGCAGCTATCAGATACGCGAGAACGCTGGGGAAACCGTATCTGACCATGACGGGCAGGTTTCACAATGGGTGGGGAGACTTCGGAGGGCTGCGTCCGGCGGAGAGCACGCTGTTCGACTGCTATTACTCAATAGCAAACGGGGGCGGATGCTCCATCGGGGACCATCTTCACCCATCAGGCAGGCTGGAGACTGCCGTCTACGCCATGGTAAAGGAAGTATTCGCGAAGACAGCTGAGCTCGACCCGTGGACCGAGGGGTCGCAGTCACTCGCCGAGGTGGCGGTCGTCGAACCCGCTCTCAAGCTGTACCCCGAGTTGCCCGCGAAGGATGCTTCTTCCTTCACCGATTCGCTGCGCGGGGCCGCCCGAATGCTTTCGGAACTGAAGGTGCAGTTCGACGTCTGCGACGGCGAAGGCGAACTCACGAAGTACAGCCTGCTCGTGCTTCCGGACCACATAACACTCGACGGCGAGTTGAAAGACAAAGTCCGAGCTCACGTCGCCGCGGGGAAGGGCGTCGTCAGTTCCGGAACATCCGGCTTGACAAGGGACGAGAAGGAGTTCGCCCTCCCGCAGTACGCCATGAGCCTTCACGGCAAGTATCCGTTCGTAGAATCATACTACAGGGCCGGCCCCCAGGTGTCCGACGGTATACCGGACATGCCGCACTCCGCGTACAAGACCGGCATCAGCATGTCCGCGGGGCCCGGATGCGAGATGCTCGCAGAGGCGCTCAATCCGTACTTCAACCTGGGGGACTGGGACAGACGCCACATGTATCTCTATTCGCCGCCGAACCCGAGTCCAACCGGCATGGCGGCGGCGCTGCGGATCAGCAACATCATACACATCGCCTTCCCGATCTTCGAAGCGTACTACGGCTTGGCCTCCGTGCCGGACAGAACGCTGGTCGGCAACTGCTTGCGGCTGCTCCTCCCTGAGCCGATGGTCAGAGTGGAGGGCATGCCCAGCTTCGGGCAGGTCGCCCTTACGGAACAGGCCGGCCGGCTGATCGCGCATCTGCTGACCTACGTCCCTGAACGCCGGGGGGCCCGGAAGGACATCCTGGAGGAGCCGATCACCGTGGACGACGTTCAGGTGCGGCTGCGGCTCGACGGGCGCGAGGTCGAGCGGGTCTACGAGGCTCCGTCCGGACGGCCTCTGGACCACGAGATCAGCGGCGGCTACGTCGTCATACGGGTGCCGAGAATCAGGGGTTACTGCATGGCGGTGGTGGAGTAGCAGTCACGGCGGAGGTATGGCACACCGTCGCCGCCGGCCTGACGGCCGCCCACCGAAGCTCGAGCGGGAAGGAGAGGTGTTGAACACAGACTGGGAGTCCATCAGAGACCGGTCGGTGTCGGAGTTCAGGCTCCACCCCCTGTCAGCGATCCCGAGCGAGGTGCTATAATGGGACTGCTCGGCGCGATAAGGATGGAGGCGATATGAACTCGATTCGTAGAACAGCATGTGCCTTCCTGTTCTGCATCATCATCGCGGTCGGCGGTCTTGTGTGCGCCGCCGCGCGCATTCATCCTGTCGTCTGCGATTACTTCCTGATCGGCGGGGCGGCGGACGGCAAGTGGCTCTCAGAGGAAGCCATGGGCAAGCTGATTCGCGGCGGCGAGCGGTACAGGATCTACAGTCTGACGAAGTACCACGGCGAGGGGACGGGCGGCAAGCTCTCCATCGAAGCGCCCGGCGACACCCATGCCGTCGAGATCGAGCCTCTGCCTAAGCAGAAGTCCCACCTGATCGCCGTCGCCTGCGACTGGAACGCGCTCCGGAGGGTTCCCAGGGTCCAGAGCACCTCGCAGAAGACGTACCTGGACGCCGTCTCCGCGATACTCAGGCAGAAAGGCCTCTCGGGCTCGAAGCCGAACATCACCCAAGTGCTCCGCATAGACCTTGAGGGCGACGGGCAGGAAGAGGTGCTCATCGCCGCCACCGTGGCGAGGCGCGGGTACCCATCGGACACGAATTCGCGCAAGGGCGACTACTCCTTCGTCGCGATGCGGAAACTGGTCAAGAAGAAGGTCGAGACGACCGTCCTCACCGGCGAGTTCCACACGAAGAGCCGCCGGTTCAGCGCCCCCAACAAGTATGAGATACCGGCGGTGCTGGACCTGAACGGCGACGGCCGGCTCGAGGTGCTCGTATGGTGGGAGTACTACGAAGGCAACGGGGTAGACGTCTTTGCCCTGAAGGACGGCAAGCTCGTGGAGGTCTTCGGCGGGTTCTCCGGCGCCTGACGGGGCCTAAGCCGTCTTGTCTTCCACCTTTCCTACCGGGGCCAGGTAGATCGTGAACTCGTCGTCGCCGTCCACGCGCAGCAGGGCATCCATCGCCTCCTGATCGTACGCCGCCACTGCGCACGTGCCCGCCCCGATCGCCTCGCAGGCCAGGTACAGGTTCTGGCACACGTGGCCGGCGTCCAGCGCGATCACCTTGTGCGCGTGAGGACCGTAGCGCCACTCCATGCGATATGGTATCGTCGTCCAGACGAAGACCGCCGCGCCCTCCCCGACGAAACGCTGGCCGAAGGAGGCCTGCGCGAATCTCTCGGGCAGCCCGTCCTCCGCAAACTCGGAAGCCAGCTCGTGGGAGAGCGGGAGGTATCGGTACACGCCAGCGTCGAGCCCCTCGACGTTCAGCGCCCCGACGTAGGTCTCGAAAGCGTGCCTGCATCCCGCCGACGGTACCGTCCGAAACGCGCTGATCGGCGGCCTCATCGCCCTGATCCCCTGGGTTGCCCAGAGCAGGAACGCGGTCTCGTCCAGCGTCAGCGGTTCGCGGGTGTAAGACCGCCGACTGCGCCTGTCGCGGATCGCTTCCTCGACACCCTTCGCAGGGATGTTCCACTCGCCGGGTCCGGGAAGGCCTATCCGGGTCGCGCCCGGCGGGCAGGGTTTCTCTATCGGCGGCGGGTCGATGCCTCGGCTCTGGTCCGTCTGCGAAAAGTCTATGCTCTTGCGGACGGTGTCCTTCAAGAACATGCGATACTGCTTCGACAGGTTCTCAAGCTCCGATCCCATTCTCTGCGTCTCCTCGTCTGCGATCGGCTCGGCCCAACCGCTTCTGCGCACATTGTACGCGAAAACCGGCCCTGCTGAAAATTCCGGCCGCAGGACAGTCGGCCGTCCGGGCAGTATACTGTATCTGTCAGACCACGGAATGGAGGCCGAAGAGTATGCTGCGCATGCGAACGATCACCCTGGTTCTCGTCTCTGCCGGCCTGTGCGGCGGGATCACTCTGGGCGGAAAGGCGGCGAACGGCATGAACCCTGCGGATTACCTGTCCGGCAAGACGATCTCCGTCCGGCAGGACGGCCGAACCTGGACCATCGAGGGCGAGAAACGCGCCGTCTCGGTCAATGAGGCCGACCTCGTCGTCACGGTCAGGTCCGGCGGCAGTGTCTGGAAGATGCGCGCGTCTCAGCCGGACGACCTTGTCGTAGAGTCGGACGGCAAGAGGCTTCCCCTGGCGCTCGTCTCTGCGGGGAAGGCCGAGTTCTCCCGGTACGACACCGGGAGGGTTACCGGGCTGAAACTCGACCTGAGGGAGTTCAGACAGGACGGCAGGCCGCTCGACTTCGACCTGTCGCTGATCGTGGCGCTCGAAGGCATGAGCGAGGATCTCATCTGCGATGTCATACCCACCGAGGGTGCCGCGAAGATCAAGGAACTCCGCTGGCCGAAGGCGTTCGAGCCGGCTGACGTTGACGCCACCGTCATTCCCGCGATGCAGGGAATGCTGGTGCCGAAGGACTGGCCGACCCGGGTCTACCTCTACGACAGTATGTCCTACGGCCGAGGGCTCTACATGCCGTGGTGGGGCGCGCAGAAGGGCAAGGCGGCGGCGGCCCTGATCCTGGAGACACCAGACGACGCCGGCTGCGTCATGGAGCATCCGGCGGGCGGCCCGACTCTGATGGAGTGCAGATGGGTGCACTCGCTCGGGAAGCTCGGGTATCCGCGCCGCGCGAGGATCGCCTTCTTCGACGAGGGGAACTATGTCACCCTTGCCAAGCGGTATCGGCGGTATGTCATCGAGACCGGGCATTTCGTCTCCCTGAAGGAGAAGATCGCCCGGAGCCCGCTGGTCGGCAAGCTGATCGGAACTCCCGTAGTGCACACAGGCATACTGACTCACATCCAGCCCGAATCCAGCTACTACCACAAGGACGACCTCGCGAAGAACCACTACTTCACGACCTTCGACGCCCGGTCCGAGGAACTGAAGAGGCTTCACGCCCTGGGTGTGAAGCGCGCTTACGTCCACCTCGACGGCTGGGGGTTCAGGGGCTACGACAATCTCCATCCCGACATCCTGCCGCCGTCCCCCGAGGCAGGCGGATGGGACGGGATGAAGCGCCTCGCGGACACCTGCGAGAAGCTCGGCTACGTCTTCGCGATCCACGACCAGTACCGCGACTACTACCACGATGCGGCGTCATACTCGGAGAGCCGGACCGTGCTCCGCGAGGACGGCTCGCGGCCCTTCGAGAGCACCTGGTACGGCGGCCATCAGTCTATTCTCTGTTCCAGCTTCGCGCCCGGTTACGTGAAGCGGAACCATCGCGCGCTGCTCGATCACGGGGTAAGAGTCAGGGGCGCTTACCTCGACGTGTTCGCGGTCGTTCCCCCGGACGAGTGCTACAACCCGGACCATCCCGTGACCCGCGCGGACTGCCTGAAGTATCGGGGTGAGTGTTTCGACATCGTGAGGGCGCAGCTGGGCGTCGTGAGTTCCGAGGAGCCTGCCGACTACGCGGTCCCGCACCTGGACCTTGTGCACCACGGCCCGTATGCTCTCGATCCGAATCCGGGCGCGGGGCCCGGGATGGGAGTTCCAGTGCCGCTCTTCAACCTCGTTTATCACGATGCGATCATCCTGCCGTGGGGCTCTTCGGACTCGGGGGGTGGGTGGGGCATACCGAACACAGACTCCAATTATCTCCACGGCCTCCTGAACGCCGGGATACCGTACTGCTCGACCGACCCTGGGGATGAGGAACTGGCGCGGGTGCGGGCGATGTGCGCCCTCCACAAACGGGTGGGGCGCCTCGAGATGACGAACCACGAGTTCCTCGATTCGTCGCTTCGCCGCCAGCGCTCGACTTTCGCCGACGGGACGACCGTCACGGTGGACTTCGACTCAGGGAAGTACACGATCTCACGTTAGGAGCGCAGTATGCGAAAGGAAGCCATCATGCTAGTGCTGTCGGCGATCACTGCAGGGAACGGCCACGCTGCCGGGGATGACGATCTGCGGCTCTGGTACAGAGTTCCCGCTAAAGAGTGGGTGGAGGCGCTCCCGGTCGGGAACAGCCGGCTTGGCGCGATGGTCTTCGGCGGGGTTCGGGAAGAGCGACTCCAGCTCAACGAGAAGAGCATGTGGTCAGGCAGCCCGCAGGATGCGGACAACCCCGAGGCCCGCGACGCCTTGCCGGAGATACGGAAGCTGCTCTTCGAGGGACGGTATGCCGAGGCCGACCGCCTGTCGTCCGAGAAACTCATCTGCAGGGGGCCGGGGACCTCGACCGAGGACCCGGACAAATCCCCGTTCGGCACCTACCAGACGCTCGGCGACCTGCACCTGTCGTTCGATCACGGCGCGGACTGCTCAGATTACGAACGCGACCTCGACCTGCGCGACGCGGTCGCGTCCGTGACCTACCGCGCGGACGGCGTCCGATACCGCCGGGAGGTGCTTGCCAGCGCGCCCGCCGGAGTCATCGCGGTCCGCATCACTGCGGACAAGCCCGGCAGGATCGGGTTCACCGCCCGGCTATCCAGGCCTGAGAGAGCGTCCGTCAGGGCGGCCGGCGGCGGCGAACTGACGATGTCCGGGACGCTGAGCGACGGCGTCGGAGGCGACGGGGTTTCCTACATCGCGCGGCTCAGGGTCCTGGCTGAGAATGGATCGATATCGGCTGATGGAGATGGTATCCGGGTCGCCGGCGCTGATGCCGTCACGCTTCTGATCTCCGCGGCGACCGACCTGAATGGCGCTCCATGCGAGACCATCACCCGTCGGAACATTGACCAGGCTGCGTCCACAGACTACCCGGACATGAAGAAGGTCCACATCGCCGATCACCGCGCGCTGTTCGACCGGGTGAAGCTGACGATCGAGTCCGGAAGAAATGATCTGCCGACCGACGAGAGGATCAAGGCGTGCGATGCGGGCGCCGAGGACCTCGGCCTCGTCGCTCTCCTCTACCAGTACGGGCGCTACCTGCTGATAGCGAGTTCGCGGCCCGGCGATCTTCCAGCGAATCTGCAGGGAGTATGGGCCGAGGGAGTAACGACCCCCTGGAACGGCGACTACCATCTGAACATCAACGTCCAGATGAACTACTGGCTCGCCGAGACCGCCAATCTCCCTGAGTGCGCCGAGCCGCTGCTCGACCTGATCGGCTCGCTGGTGGAGCCCGGGCGGAAAACCGCCGGTGTTCACTACGGGCTTCCCGGATGGACCAGCCACTGGGTCACGAACGTGTGGGGCTACACCTCGGCCGGCACTTCGGTCGTCTGGGGGGTCTTCCCGATGGCCGGCCCCTGGATGTGCCAGCACCTCTGGGAGAGGTATGCCTTCGGCGGCGACAGGGTGTTCCTTCGGAGGGTCTACCCGATCCTCAGAGGCTCGTGCGAGTTCTGCCTGGCGTGGCTCGTCGAGGATCCCGCGACGGGCAGGCTGGTGTCCGGCCCGGCGAGTTCCCCCGAGAACAGATTCCGGACGCGCGACGGCGTGACCGCCTCGATGTGCATGGGACCTTCGATGGACCAGGAGATCGTCTGGGACCTCTTCACCAACTTCCTGGAGGCTTCTCGCGACCTCGGGATCGAGACCGCCTTCGTCCGTCGCGTGGAGGAGGCGCGCGGCAGGTTGCTCGTCCCGGGCATCGGGTCGGACGGCCGCCTGATGGAGTGGGCGCAGGAGTTCGACGAGCCGGAGCCTCAGCACCGCCACTGCTCGCATCTCTTCGCGCTACACCCCGGTCGGCAGATCACCCGTTCCGGCACGCCCGATCTCTTCGAGGCGGCCAGGAAGTCGCTGATAGTGCGCGGAGACGCCGGTACCGGCTGGTCAATGGCGTGGAAGGTCTGCTTCTGGGCGCGGCTGCAGGACGGGGATCACGCGTACAAGATGGTCCGCCAGATGCTCCACCCGATATGGATCGGCGAGGCCAACTACCGTCGTGGCGGTGTGTACCACAACCTCTTCGACGCGCATCCGCCCTTCCAGATTGACGGCAACTTCGGGGTCACGGCGGGCATCACGGAGATGCTCCTCCAGAGCCACGACGGCGCGATCTCGATCCTTCCGGCGCTTCCTTCATCCTGGAAGGAGGGGCGCGTGACGGGGCTTCGGGCGCGCGGGAACGTGGAGGCGGACATCCGATGGTCCGGCGGCAGGGCGAAAGAGGTGATGCTGCGACCGGGGCGTTCCGGGGAGTTCCGGATCAGGCCGCCGGAAGGGCAGTCGGTCGCGAGTATATCTGATTTGGAAGGCTTATCGGTGAAGATCGCCGTGTCGGGCGCAGACGTCGCAGCGCCGCTCGAATCCGGGCGGGTCTATCGGGTGGCCTTCCGAGATAGAAAGTCAGATGAACACGCGCCCGGTTCTCTTCGATGACTCATCTTCCCTGGTCATTTCCGCCTGAGGGTTATCAATGTGATTTCTGAAGGGCAACGGAAGCGGATTGCATACGTGTGCATGCCGAGTCCGCGAGTCACATAGAGCTGGATGTCACCGACTTGGTAGAGTCCTGCCAGGTAACGCGTATTCGGGGTCTGCCCCGGGAGGTTGACTTGGCCTCCATGCCAGTGGCCTGCCAGCATAAGGTCTACCTTGCGCCCGCTTCTCGCGATATTGTCCACCGTCTCGGGAAAGTGGTCCAGTACGATCAGCGGCCGTCCAGCAACCTCGCTCGCGAGAACAGGCTCACTGTCACATATCGTGAGTGCTGCATCCCCCATCCTCACTGTCTTGCAGTCTTCGTCAATCACCTGTACGTTGGTCTCAGCGATGTCTTTCTGCAGCGTCGGTGGGTCCCAATTGCCGGAGACGGCGTAGATGCCGTGTTTGGCCTTCAGCCGGTGCGCGAAATGTCGGAACTCGCGCATACTCTCCTCCACGGAGATGTTGCCGGGGGTGATGCCGTCGTCCTGGACGTAGTCGCCGGTCAGGCAGATGATGTCAGGCTCGATGCGCCTGATCTTCGCGATCGCCCTGTCCTCGCGCTTACCCTGCTTGACGATGTGCAGATCGGAAAGGTGGACGATCTTGAGGCCCTCCAGTTCCCGGGGCAGGTCATCGATGAGTATATCCTGCCGAATCACTCGAGGGAAGTTCGGCTCGATGTAGAGCGCGTCGAGCGAGCATATCCCGGCGATCACCGCGGGGATGCTGAGGAGGATGAGTATGCGAGCGAAGGATACCATTCTGCCCAGCCATCGTCTTGCCTTGGGCATGGTGCTAGCCGCCTGAATCTGCGGGTGAGCCGAACATGAGTCTGGCACCGTGCACAACAGCGGCGATTTCAACTGTATCGGTCTTCACGCGGTACACAATGCGATAGTTCTGGAGTATCCTCTCGCGCAGATGCTCCGATTGGTATTCGGGGACGACCCTGCCCGCCATCGGCTGATCGGCAATCTGTTCCGCCAGCGAGATTACCCGCATTGCGAATACACGCGCGTAGTGCATGGAGTCTCTGGCGATGTACTCGCAAATCCCCTCAAGGTCCTTCACTGCCTCTGGGGACCAGATCAGTCGAGCCATTTGCCCAGCCGCTCCTTGACCTGTTCGTGAGGCAATCCCTTGCCTCTATCGAGTTGTCCGAGGCCGGCATCAACCTTCTGCCGAAAATAGAGTTCGGCCATGATATCGGCAACGCTGGTGTCGTCCGGCATGCCGCGAATCATCTTTATGACTTCCTGTTTCACTTTGGACATACTTCTTACCTCTCTACTCCAGGTCTCGGATGACCGCGACTTCGCCGCAGTCGGGGAACTTGACGCAGTTGATGCACTCCGTCCAGACCTTCTGAGGCAGGTCCGACTTCTCGATGTATCGGAACCCGTGCTTCACGAAGAACTCCGGCTTGTAGGTGAGCGCGAAGACCCGGTATATCCCGAGCGCCCGCGATTCGTCGAGACACGCTTCGATCAGCCGCCGCCCGAGCCCGCGCCCCTGGCACGATTCGTCCACCGTCAGCGCCATGATCTCCGCCAGGTCGCCCCAGTTAACGTGGAGCGCGCAGGTGCCGAGCACGCGGCCCTCTTCCTCCAGGACGTAGAAGTCGCGGATGTTCTCGTAGAGCTGGTTGAGCGAGCGGTGCAGAAGCTCGCCCCTGTCCGCGAACGCGTTGATCAGCCGCTGCATCTCAGCCACGTCCGCGATCGTTGCCTTCCGAATCTCCATGAGTTACCTCTTTCCGGCGACCCTGCGCACTTCCGACAGGAGTTCGTTCACCATCTCCGCCGAGGACACCTTGCGGAGCGCCTGTCCGCCGGCGAATATCACCCCGCCGTCCTTCGAGCCCGCGACGCCGACATCCGCCTCCCGCGCCTCGCCCGGACCGTTCACTTCACAGCCCATGACCGCGACCGTGATCGGCTCCAGGTCCTTCATCTCGGCGAGCCGCCGCTCGACCTCGGTCGCGATGCCGACGAGGTCAATCCCGCACCGGGCGCAGGTCGGGCACGAGATCAGCGTGAACCCTGTCTTCCGCATACCGAGCGACTTCAGAATCTCGATGCCGACTCGCACCTCTTCGATCGGATCGGCCGTGAGCGAGACCCGGAGCGTGTCGCCGATGCCCATCGCCAGCAGCGCGCCGATCCCGACCGAGGAGCGGATCGTGCCGTGCCATGCGAGCCCGGCCTCCGTGATGCCGAGGTGCAATGGATAGGCTGCTCTCTCCGACATAAGACGGTAGGCCTCGATTGTCATCGGCACGTCGAACGCCTTGAGGCTGACGACTATGTCGGTGAAACCCCTCGATTCGAGCAGGGCGATCTCGTCCAATGCGCTCTGAACGAGGCCCTCGGGAGTGAGTCCATAGCGCTTGCGGTCGATCGAGCCGGCGTTGACCCCGATGCGGATGGGGATGCCGCGCTCCCTGGCGCGGTCGGCGATCAGCCCGATCTTCTCCGGATCTCTGATGTTGCCGGGGTTGAGCCGGAGTTTGTCTACGCCCTGCTTGATGGCGGCGAGTGCGAGCTTGTAGTCGAAGTGGACATCGGCCGCGAGAGGTATGAGTATGCGTTCCTTGATCCGGGCTAGCGCATCGGCGGCTTCCCGGTCAGGCACGGCGACTCTCACAAGGTCGCATCCGGCTTCCTGCAGGCGCTCGATCTGGGCGACCGTGGCGGCGACGTCCCTCGTCGGGGTGTTCGTCATGGACTGCACCGACACCGGCGCGTTCCCGCCGATCAGCAGGTCGCCCACCCGGACTTGTCTCGTCTTCCGCCTCTCACACACGGCCCGGACCTTGACCTCTGGACTTCCCGGTTACCTGAACAGTCGTCCGTCAACGAGGCGGCTCAGGTCCAGGTACATGATCGAGAAGAATATCGCGGCTATCAGCAGTAGGCCGATCCTCTGCGCCACCTCGAGCGTCCGTGGCGATAGCCGCCTGCCGCGAACGCCCTCCGCCGCGAGCAGAACGATCGCGCCGCCGTCCAGGATCGGTATCGGCAGCAGGTTGATCACGCCCAGGCTCAGGCTCAGGATCGCCATCAACTGGAGGAAGCCGAACACGCCCCGCTTCACGCTCGTCTTGGTCGCGTCGGCGATCGCAATCGGCCCGCCGACATTCTCGCCGACTTCCTTGCTGAATATCACCGTGACTATGCCGACCACGAAGACGCGCGTGCGGTCCATTCCGTAGAGCACCGATTCGCCGACACCGATCCGCTGAAGCTTCGGCGTGGGCATGAACCCGAGCAGACCGATCATCTTGCCGTCGACTTCCTCGGCCTTCGGGGTGGCGTAGGCGGTGAAGACCTTCTCTCCGCGCTTCACGGTGAGACGGAGCGCCTTGCCGGGACTGCCGTGGATGATCTTCACCATCCGCTCGCCCGAACTGATCGCCTCGCCGTCTATGGCGATGATGTAGTCCGCCGTGCGCAGTCCGGCCTTCTCCGCCGCGGTGTCCGGGTAGACGAACTCGACGCGGTTCACGATGTCACCTGTGACCGGCAGTCCGGTCGTGACCCCCATAAGGGAGAAGACGAGCGCGGCTAGTGCGAAACTCATGAGGGGCCCGGCGAAGTAGACGACGATCCTCTGCCACACCGGCTTGGTATTGAAACCGTTCGGCACATCCTCCTCGCCGGGATCCATGCCCGCCAGCTTGACGAAGCCGCCGAGCGGGAACGGGTGAATAGTGTACTCGGTGTCGCCGCGCTTGAACAGGCGAATCCACTTAGGGCCGAAGCCGAATGCGAACTCGTCCACGCGAATCCGGAACAGTTTCGCCATCGCGAAGTGCCCGACCTCGTGGAAGAGGACGAGCGTCCCCAGGAGCACTATCAGCGCGAGCGCAGTGGTTATGTAATCAGGCAATGCAGTCCTCCGCCGCCGCAGCGGCCTCTCGTCGAGCCCACGCGTCGGCCTCAATGATCTGATCGAGAGTGGGCTCCTGGACGACCGAGTGGCTCTCCATCGTCTTCCTCGTGAGGCCGCAAATGTCCAGGAAGCCTATCGCTTTTTCGAGGAACAGGCCGACCGCCGCCTCGTTCGCGGCGTTCATCACCGCGGGCATGGTTCCTCCACGTTCGAGCGCCTCATAGGCCAGGCTCAGCGCCGGGTAGCGCTCCAGATCCGGCTCGCGGAAGTCGAGCCGCCCGCACGCGGTGATGTCGAGCCTCGGGAGGCCGGTATCGGGCCGCTCGGGATAGAGCAGGGCGTACTGGATCGGCAGGCGCATATCGGGCACTCCGAGCTGAGCGATCACCGATGCGTCCTCAAACTCCACCATCGAGTGTACTATACTCTGAGGGTGAATAACAACCTCGATGCGTTCGGCGTCCACCCCGAAGAGCCAGCGAGCCTCGATGATCTCCAGGCACTTGTTCATCAGCGTCGCGGAGTCTATCGTGATCTTCCGGCCCATCGTCCAGTTCGGGTGCGCGAGGGCCTGCTCGATGGTCGCCGTCCTGAGCGCCTCCACGGGATGGTCTCTGAAGGCGCCGCCTGATGCGGTCAGGATCAGCCGCCGGACCGACTTCGGGTCCTCGCCGTCCAGGCACTGGAAGAGCGCGGAGTGCTCGCTGTCTATCGGGAGCATTCGGACTCCGTGCTCCTCGACGAGCTTCGTCACGAGGCTCCCGGCGGCGACCAGGACCTCCTTGCTGGCGAGGGCGATCTCCTTCCCCGCCTTGATCGCCTCGATCGTCGGGGCCAGCCCGATCGCGCCCGCCACTGATATGACAGCGGTCTGCGCCTCCGGCATGGCGGCGACGCGCGTCAACCCTTCCTGTCCCCACACGATGTCTGGGTACGATGTTGGACGTTCGAGGTTCGATGTTCGCTTCAGGATCTCCCTCAGCCGAGCAGCATTCTCCTCCGTCCCGATGGACACCAACGACGGCCGATACTTGCGGACCTGCTCCGCCAGAAGCTCGACGTTCCGATGCGCCGCAAGCCCGACGACCTTCAGCCGCTCAGGGAGGCGCGAGACGATATCGAGCACCTGCGTGCCGATCGAACCCGTCGAACCGAGGATGGAGATGGTCTTCATAGGCTACTTCGAAACCTGGTCGGCGGTCTTGCCGAACTTGCGCGTTCGGTGCTGGAAGTCGGCGACCGCGCGGACCAGGTCGGCTTCGCGGAAGTCCGGCCAGAGGGTGGGGGTTACCCAGATCTCGGCGTAGGCGATCTGCCAGAGCAGGAAGTTGCTCACCCGAAGCTCTCCCGCCGTGCGGATCAAGAGATCGGGGTCCGGCAGACCGGCCGTGCAGAGCATACTCGAGAAGCGTTCCTCCGTCATCGAATCGGGGTGAAGCTCCCCGGCCATCACCTTGTGGCATATCGCATGGACCGCATCGAGTATCTCGCCCCGGCCGCCGTAGTTGATCGCCAGGTTCAGGACGAGCCCGGTGTTGTTCTTCGTCCGCTCGATGTTGTCGTTCAGCGCGTCCTGAAGCGACTGGGGCAGTTCGAGCATCCGCCCGGAGACCCGCAGCTTCACGTTGTTCTCGAGCAGAGTAGGGAGTTCGTTCCGCGTGGCCTCCTCGATGAGCGCCATCAGCAGTTCGACCTCCTCCTTCGGTCGCCGCCAGTTCTCGGTCGAGAACGTGTAGAGCGTCAGCGCTCCGAGGTGCAGTTCGCCGGCCGCTGTCACGATCTTGTGGACGGTCTGGTAGCCTTCGTGGTGGCCCATGATCCGCGGGAGACCGCGCCCGGTCGCCCAGCGGCCGTTGCCGTCCATGATGATCGCGACGTGTTCGGGCATCCGCTCCGGGTCGAGCGTTACGCCGATCTCATGCTGTACGCGCTCGATGTCGGTCACTCCGGCACCTCACAGTCAATGGGAGCATGGGCTATGGCGGGAATCCCCCGCAATCCCATACTCCCATGCCTGGCAGAATCTGTCGCAGGAGCGGACTACACTTCCATCAACTCCGCTTCCTTGGCGTGAGTGACGATGTCTATCTGCTCGATGTACTTGTCGGTGAACTTCTGAATCTGTTCCTGCGCCCGGTGGACGTCGTCCTCAGACGCCTCATGCGACTTCTCGAGTCTCTTGAGTTCCTCGTTGCCGTCCCGGCGGACGTTCCGCACGGCTACGCGGTGCTCCTCTGCCTTCTTGTGGAGCACCTTGATCATCTCCCTGCGCCGCTCCTCGGTCAGATGCGGGATGTTCAGCCGGATCACGTTCCCGTCGGACGACGGGGTGAGCCCGAGGTCGGATTTCTGGATCGCGCGCTCGATCGCCGCTATGGCGGTCTTGTCCCAGGGGGCTATTACGAGCTGTCTCGGCTCCGGAACGGAGATAGTCGCGAGCTGGTTGACCGGCATGGGGCTGCCGTACATGTCAACGGTGATTCGCTCCAGAAGCTGCGGATTGGCGCGCCCCGTGCGGATCGTCGTGTAGTCGTGCTGGGCGGCTTCCACCGCCTTCTTCATCTTGCGTTCCGTTTCGTTGATCACATCGGAGATCACTGGTCTACCCTCCCAACGTAAGTTCCGATCGGTTCGCCGCAGACGGCCCGTTTGATGTTTCCCGGCTTGCTTGCATCGAAAACCACTATCGGCAGGTCGTTCTCCTTGCAGAGCGAGAACGCCGTCAGGTCCATTATGCCCAGGCCCTTGCTGATCGCCTCCATGAAGTCGAGCTGCTCGAATCTGACCGCGTCGGTGTTCTTGCGGGGGTCCTTGTCGTAGACGCCGTCAACGTTCGTCGCCTTGAGCACCGCGTCGGCGTGAATCTCGAGCGCGCGCTGCACGGCGGCGGTGTCGGTGGAGAAGTACGGCATGCCGGTCCCCGCCGCCAGTATGACGATGCGGCCCTTCTCCATGTGCCGTATGGCGCGTCGGCGGATGAACGGCTCGGCCACGGCGGACATCGTTATGGCGGTCTGGACGCGCGTGTCGGCGCCGAGCTTCTCCAGGGCGTCCTGCAGGGCAAGGGCGTTGATGACCGTGCCGAGCATGCCCATGTAGTCCGCGCTCGCGCGGTCTATCCCCTTGCTCGATGCCCTTCCGCCGCGTATGATATTCCCACCTCCGACGACGACCGCCACGTCCACGCCGGTCCGGCGCGCCTCTACTATGTCCTCGGCCAGGCGTTTGACGGTGTCGGGGTCAATACCGAATGACTGGGAGCCGGCGAATGCCTCGCCGCTCAGCTTGAGCAGGACTCGCTTCCATTTCGGAGCTTGTGGCGTCATATCAGGTCCCATTTGTCCCATCTGTCCCATCTGTCCTATAAGACCAATGGGACAGATCACAGATCAGCCTTCCTCGCCGACCCTGAACCTGGCGAACCGGCGGACCCCCATCTTCTCGCCGAGCTTGGCCGCCTTCTCTTTCACCAGCTCTCCGATGGTCTGGTCCTCGTTCTTGATGAACGGCTGGTCCATGAGTACGACCGTCGAGAAGAACTTGTCCATGCGGCCCTCGACGATCTTGGGCAGAGCGGCCTCGGGCTTGCCCTGGTTCATCGCCCACTGCCTGTGGACTTCGCGCTCGGCCTCGAGCTTCTCGGCCGGGATGTCCTCGCGGGTCAGGTACTCCGGGTTGCTCCAGGATATGTGCATGGCGATATCCTTGGCCAGCTCCTTGAAGTCGTCGGTCTTCGCCACGAAGTCCGTTTCGCAGCTCAACTCCACGAGCACGCCGATCTTGCCTCCGGTGTGGATGTAGGTCTCCACCGTGCCTTCCGAGGCGGTCTTCGACTCGCGCTTGGCGAGCACGGCGGCGCCCTTCTCCCGCAGGATGGTAATCGCCTTCTCTATGTCACCGCCGCACTCCTGAAGGGCCTTCTTGCAGTCCATCATTCCGGCGCCGGTCTTCTCTCTCAGGTCTTTGACTATTCCAGCGTTGATATCCGCCACGTCTCTATTCCTCCTCGTCCTCTTCCGCGTCTTCGTCCTCAGCTACTGCGGCGACAGGCTTCTTGGCGACGACGACTTCCTCGTCCTCGTCTTCCACGATCTCTTCTTCCTCAACTGCCATCACGAGGTCCTCGTCGGCGATGGCGTCCACCGGCTCGGGCTTCTCTTCTTCCTCGGCCTCTTCGACCTCCTCGACCGCGTCTTCGACCTCGACGGGCCGGATCTCGACGATCGCTTCGGCGATCTTGCCCGTGATGAGTTTGATGGCGCGGATGGCGTCGTCGTTGCCCGGAATGACGTAGTCCACCTCGTCCGGGTCGCAGTTCGTGTCAACGATCGCGACGACGGGAATCTCGAGTTTCCTCGCCTCGGCGAGCGCGATATGCTCCTTCTTCAGGTCCACGATGTAGATCGCGCCGGGGAGCTTGGGCATGCTCTTGATGCCTCCGAGGACTCGCTCCAGCTTCTCCATCTCCTCGCGGAGCAGGGCGGCCTCTTTCTTGGTCAGCCGCTCGAGAGTGCCCTCCTCCTCCATCTTGCGGAGTTCCGCGAGGCGGTCAATCCTGATCTTGATCGTTTTGTAGTTGGTCAGCATGCCGCCGAGCCATCGCTGGTTTACCCAGTACATGCCGCAGCCGCGAGCGGCCTCTTCCACGGCGTCCTGGGCCTGCTTCTTCGTGCCTACGAACAGCACGGAATCGCCGTTGCCGACCACTTCCTGGATGAAGTCGCGGGCGACGTCGAAGAGCTTGAGGGTCTGGTGGAGGTCAATGATGTAGATTCCGTTTCGGCCTCCGTAGATGTACCGCTTCATCTTGGGGTTCCACTTGCGGGTCTGGTGGCCGAAATGAACTCCTGCTTCGAGGAGTTCCTTCATGGTGATCGAACTCAACTGAATGCTCCTTTCTGGTTTGAACCGCCTCTCCCATCGTTCCCCGGTTCCGACCCGAAGGCACCAGCGCCGAAGTCCGGGAGAGTGTGTAGTGTTCCGGCATCCATCGAACGCCGGACAGCGCAGTATAACACATGCGGGAAGAGAAAGCAACCTTGCGCGCGGAGGAAGTCCGGCGCGCGCGTCGAACATACGCGAGGCCGCCGCGCAGGCGGCCCAAAAAGACGAACCAAGGAGCGATTGCGATGGCGCAACTGGCGATAAACGGCGGGGAGAAGACCCGAGCGAAGCCGTTCCCGGGCTGGCCGGTGTTCGACGACACCGAGGTGAAGGCGGTAGGGGACGTCGTCCGCTCGGGCAACTGGGGGATGCTCACGGGCTCGAAGGTCTCCGAGTTCGAGAAGAAGTTCGCGGAGTTTCAGGATGCGGCATACGGCGTCTGTGTCTGCAACGGTACGGTCGCCCTGGAGGTCGCGCTCAAGGCCGTCGGAGTCAAGGCCGGCGACGAGGTCATAGTCCCGCCGTACACGTTCATCGCATCCGCGAGTTCGGTGCTCAACATAGGGGCCATTCCGGTCTTTGTGGACATAGACGACGACACGTACAACCTCGACCCTGCGAAGATCGAGGCGGCGGTCACTCCGAAGACCAAAGCGGTCCTGGCGGTCCACATCGGCGGCGGCCCTGCCGACATGGACGGCGTGTTGGCGATCGCCGGGAGACACGGGCTGAAGGTCGTCGAGGACGCGGCGCAGGCTCACGGCGCGGCATGGAACGGCAGGCGGATCGGCGCTCTCGGCGACGCGGGCACGTTCAGTTTCCAGGCGAGCAAGAACCTGACCGCCGGCGAGGGTGGAATCGTCGTCACAAACAAACCCGAAGTCTACGCAACGGCCTGGTCCCTGCATAACTGCGGCCGCGTGCCCGAGGGCAAGTGGTACGAGCACCGCATCCTCGGCAGCAACCTGCGCATGACCGAGTTCCAGGGGGCGATCCTGCTCGAACAGATGAAGCGGCTCGAGGATCAGATGAAGGTCCGCGAGGAGAACGCTCTCTACCTCGACAGCCTGCTCTCGGGGATCGGGGGCATCAAGCCGCTGGTGCGCGACCCCAGGGTGACGACTCACGCCTATCACCTCTACATATTCCGATACGTCGCCGCGGCGTTCGGCGGCCTGCCGAGGGCGAAGTTCCTGGAAGCACTGAATGCCGAAGGAATCCCTTGCGGCGCGGGGTACGTCCCGCTCTACAAGGAGCAGATGTTCTACGTGGAGCCGGACGGCTGTCCGATCGGCTGTGCCTTCGCGGAACGGAAGATGGACTACGGCAAGGTCTGCTGCCCTGTCGCGGAGAACGCCTGCGCGAGCGAGTCGGTCTGGTTCGGCCAGAACATGCTGCTCGGCGCGAAGCAAGACATGGACGAGATCGCCGCCGCGATCTCCAAGATCAAGGCTAACGTGGGGGAGATCACAGAGTAGGGAACGGCGCGTCGGCCGTTCCTCATGTCAGAAGTCATGAACGAACTCAGCTTTTTCGACTGCAACGCCCGGATCGGGCGGTACGGCACGCCGCACCCCGAGGCCTTCACGACCGCCGATGCTCTCTCGGACGAGATGGCTCACGTCGGCATCTCCGAGGCGCTCGTTCACCACTCGATGGCGAAGGAATACGCGCCGTCGGTGGGCAACTCGATGCTCCTGGATGAGATCAGAGGCCGCGGTTCGATGTATCCCTGCTGGGTCGTGATGCCTCACCACACCGGCGAGATGCCGAAGCCGGACGACCTCCTGGCGCAGATGAAGCAGGCGGGCGTCCGCGCGGTACGCGCCTTCCCCGCGGCGCATTCGTGGAGGCTCGCCGACTGGTGCGCGGGCGATCTCCTCGCTATGCTGGAGGCGAAGCGCATCCCGCTGTTCCTCGACATGGACCAGACGAGTTGGGAGAACGTTGCGGAACTGCTCAGCGATCACTCCGGGCTGAACCTCTGCCTGCTCCGGACCTCTTACCGGTGCGACCGCATGATGTACCCGCTGATGGAGAAGTATGAAGGCCTGCGTATCGAGGCGGCGACGTACGCCGTCCCGTCCGGCATCGAGGAGGTATGCGGCCGGTTCGGCGCCGGGAGGCTGCTCTTCGGATCGGGGCTTCCGGTCACGGAAGCGGGATCCTCTATCGCCCAGATAACCTACGCCGATATCAGCGACGCCGACAAGCGCCTCATCGCGGGGGACAACCTCCGGGCGCTGCTGGCGTGGCAGGAAGAATAGCATATGCCTGATCTGCAAGAGAAAGTCCTGCGTGGTATTCCCCTGACCGATGATTTGGTGATAGACGCCCACTGCCACATGGGATACTACCCCGTCTTCAACGTCCCGGCGCCGAGCGCGGCCGATATGGTCCGGTGGATGGACCGCATCGGCATCCGGGCGTGCATCGCCGCTCACCACGCCGCCATCGGGCCGGACATGAGCTACGGCAACGACGAGGTCCTGCAGGGGATGAGCGACTTCCCCGGGCGGGTCTACGGCTACGCCACCGTCAACCCGAACTACCCCGCGTCGGAAGTGGTCGCCGAGCTCGAGAGATGTCTCGCCGGCGGGATGGTCGGCGTCAAGATTCATCCGGACCTGCATCAGCTCGCCGTTGATGACGACAAGTACCGCGTGGTATGGGAATGGACGAACGAGCACAGGCTCCCGCTTCTGTCGCACACGAGCACCGGCGGGAGGAATCCCGTCAAGGCTTTCGGGAGTCTCGCGGGGACCTACCCGAATGTCTCGATCCTGCTCGGGCACTCGGGCTTTGGCTCGGAGGGCGCCGAGCAGTCCATCGAGGCGTGCCTCGATCACCCGAACATCTACTGCGAGATTACCGGTTCCGTCGTCGTTTATGGTACACTGGAGCGCATGGTGAACAGGCTGGGCGCGGAGAGGGTTCTCTTTGGAACCGACCTGCCGTTTCTCGACGCCCGGCCGCAGGTGGGCCGCGTGGCCTTTGCGAAGATCGGCGACGACGACAAGCGCAAGGTCTTCGGCCTCAACGCCGCCCGGATATTCGGAATACCCTGAAACGCGGACGGGAAGTCCTGAGTCGGACCGTTCCCTCCCGGACCGACGACACGGTGTTACAGCCACGGCACCTGTTCGTGTGTCCGCGTCTGTCTGAGCAAGTATGAAGAAAGCGCTGACCTATCTCGTTGTCCTGATCATCGCCGTGCCGCTGGTTCGGTGGGTGCTTCAACCCAAGATTCGGCCGGAGTACGACGGCAAGGGCCGCATCATAATCGAGTGGTACAACTACGCCACGCCGGAGTTCCTCGAGTTGTACGACAAGTACCTCATCCCCGAGTTCGAGCGGACGCATCCCAAGATCAAGATCCGCCTCAACTCGAGTATGGGCGATACCGGTTACGACGCCAAACTGCTGACTCTCGTCGCGGGCAACATCGCGCCCGACATCGTCCACATCACCCAGCAGAACTTTCCTTTCTATGCCTCGAAGGGCCTCCTGATGGATCTCAATCCCGTCATCGCCGGCGACCCGTCGTTCCGCGTGGACGACTACTTCGCTCAGGTGCTCGACGGGCTGCGCTACCAGGACAAGCTCCTCGGCCTGCCGAGCGATTTTTCCACCATCGCGCTCATCTACAACAAGAAGCTCTTCGACGAGGCCGGGGTCCCGTACCCGGACAAGACCTGGGACTGGAAGAAGTTCCTCTGGGCGGCGAAGAAACTTACGCGGGACACCGACGGCGACGGCGCGACGGACCAGTTCGGGTTCGTGAACATCAACTCCTACAACCGCTGGCCCGCATGGGTATGGGCGAACGGCGGCGACATACTATCCGAGGACATGACGAAATGCCTGATGGACGATCCGAAGTCCATCGGCGGCCTGGAGTTCTACGTCAACCTGAGCCTGAAGGAGCACGTTGCGCCGACCGCCACCCAGAATCTCGGGCAGAGCTTCCAGGAGATGTTCATGGCCCAGCGCGCTGCGATGATCGCCGACAGCCGCTACGCGTACAAGATCTTCAGCAAGGGTCTTGAGTTCCCCTGGGACGTGGCGCACATGCCGAAGGGCCCCGCAGGCCGCTCCACGACGTTCATCTGGGGCGGGAACTGCATACTCAGTTCGACGAAGCATCCCAAAGAGGCGTGGCAGTTCCTGAAGTTCCTCTCGGACAAGCAAGGAGCGCTCCTGAACGTCAAGGCGGGAAACGCCTTTCCCGCTTACAAGAAGGTAGCAATGTCGGACGAGGTCTTGAAGTCGCCGATATCGCCGCCGAGCGACCGCGTGTTCATCGAGGCGATCGAATACGGCAGGCAGGCGCCGTTCCCGCCGCAGTTCACCGAGTTCAGCCGCGCGATGACCAACTTCGAGGCCGCGTGGCTTGGCTACGACACGGTTGGAGGAGCGTGCAGGAAGTTCGCCGCAGAGGTCAACTCAGCGATAGGTGGTGAGGTGTGGTGACGAAGAGAGAGAGGACTTCGAAGCTGCAGCGTGTGGAGGCCGTTCAGGGCTTCCTGTTCATATCACCGTGGATGATCGGGTTCCTGGTGTTCGCCGCCGGGCCGGTCATCGCCTCTCTCGCAATCAGCTTCTGCAAGTGGGACATCCTGACGCCCGCCCAGTTCGTCGGGTTCGGCAACTATGCCAAGATGATGGAAGACCCGCTGATACGCAAGTCGCTCCTGAACACGCTGTACTATGCGGCGGCGGCGATCCCGCTCGGAATGGTCGGCGCGCTTGGAACCGCCCTCCTGCTCAACCAGAAACTCCGGGGGATGCGCATCTTCCGCACGCTGTTCTACGTGCCGTCGGTCACCGCGGGTGTGGCGACCTTCCTGCTCTGGACGTGGATATTCAACCCGGAACTGGGGCTGCTGAACCGCGCGCTCAGGCATCAGGTTCCCTGGTTGGACTTCGCCAACGGCCTTGCTGTCAAGTGGGTGCCCATGGTCGCGAACCCGCCCAAGTGGCTCGCGGACCCCCAGTGGGCGATGCCCGCGCTGATCATCATGGCTCTCTGGGGAGTCGGCGGCGGGATGATCATCTACCTCGCGGGGCTCCAGGGCATCCCGGAGGAGCTCTACGAAGCCGCCGAGATTGACGGGGCGAACTCGTTCCAGAAGTTCCGCAAGGTGACGATCCCGATGCTCAGTCCGACGATCTTCTTCAACCTGATCATGAGCATCATCGGCGCGTTTCAGGTGTTCGGCGCGGCGTTCATCATGACCGGTGGCGGCCCGATGAACGCGACGCTGTTCTACGTCCTGTACCTGTTCCAGAACGCGTTCATGTACTTCCGGATGGGGTACGCGTCGGCGATGGCCTGGCTGCTGTTCCTAATCATCATGACGCTGACTCTGATTCAGTTCAAGCTTGCGCCCAAGTGGGTGCACTACCAGTAGGCGACCTATGGCAGTGACAGTCGTTCGGAGAACGAGAGATCCCCGGATCAGGCTCTACAACAACCTGAAGATCGCGTTCAGCTATCTCGTGCTGATCGCGCTCTCATGCGTCTTCCTGATCCCATTCTTCTGGATGCTCTCGACCTCGCTCACCGAGGCGAGCAAGATCATCGTGAAGGACCGGTCCTGGATTCCGCATCCCGCCGTCTGGAAGAACTACGCCGACGCGCTCACCGTCCTGCCGTTCCACCTGTTCCTCAAGAACACGCTCATCATCACGTTCGCTTGCATCGTCGGGCAGGTGCTCAGCGCGTCGCTCGTCGCGTTCGGCTTCTCCCGGATGCGGTTCCCCGGGCGGGACGGGCTCTTCATCCTCGTGCTCTCGACGATGATGCTCCCGGCCCAGGTCACGCAGATCCCGACGTTCATCCTGTTCACGCACCTGCAGTGGATAGACACGCTCAAGCCTCTGATCGTGCCGGCGTTCTTCGGCGGCGGCGCGTTCTTCATCTTCCTGCTTCGGCAGTTCTTCATGACGTTGCCGTCGGAACTGGAGGACGCCGCGAAGATGGACGGGTGCAGCCCGCTCGGGATATACTGGAACGTGGCGATACCGCTGTCGAAGCCCGCGCTGGCTACCGTGGCGGTGTTCAGCTTCATGGCCCACTGGAACGACTTCATGGGCCCGCTGATCTACATACAGTCAATGGAGAACAAGACCCTGGCCCTTGGCCTCGCATCGTTCAAGAGCCTTCACGGTACGGAGTACCACCTGATGATGGCCGCCTCGATCGCGGTCCTCCTGCCCGTGCTGATGATCTTCTTCTCGGCGCAGAAGTACTTCGTGAAGGGCATCGTGATGTCGGGCATCAAGGGCTAGAAACCCATTCGTCGTGCACGTCCCATCCGCCGCATGGGACTCATACAAGGAGGTTCTCATGTTCAAAGCCGGTGCAGGCAGTTGGATCATCACCCCGCCCGTGGGCACGTCGCTCGCCGGGTACTTCCACGACCGGGTCTCGACCGCCGTGCGCGACGATCTGATGGCCAAGGCCGTCGTCTTCGATGACGGGACGACCAAGGCCGCGATCGTCGTGTGCGATCTCTGCCGGGTCATGCGCGACGAGGTCGAGAAGGCGCGGGAGATCATCTCGGAGGCGACGGGCATCCCGGCGGGGAACATCTGGATCTCAGCCACGCACACCCATTCCGGGCCGGAGACCCACCCGAACAAGCACGTGCCGATCAACCAGGCATGGATCGGCCGCCTGCCTCAGATGATCGCGGACGCCGCCATCCGCGCCCACGCGAGCCTCCGGCCCGTGACTCCTCGCCTCGCCGAGGAATACGAGGACCGCATCGCATTCAACCGCCGGTTCCGAATGAAGGACGGCACCGTCCAGTTCAACCCCGGCAAGCAGAACCCGGAGATCATCGGCCCGGACGGACCCATTGACCCGCAGCTCAACGTCCTGCGTCTCGACGGACCGGACGGCCAGCCGATCGCGATCATTGCGAACTACTCTCTGCACGTGGACGTCATCGGCATCGAGGAGATATCGGCCGATTTCCCGGGCGAGATGTCGCGCATCGTCAGCTCGATCTACCCGAACCACCCGCTGGTGGTATTCCTGCAGGGCACCTGCGGGAACATCAACCATCTCGACGTCACCAGCCCCGACCAGCAGAAGGGCGAGGCGGAGATGCAGAGGATCGCCCGGGTGCTCGCCGGGAAGGTGCTGGCGGCGTCCGAGCTTTCGCGGCCGATGGAGAGCGGGAAGGTCGGGGTCGAGTCGGAGATGCTTGAGATCGCCTACCACCCGATGACCGAAGCCCTTCGGGAACGCGCGGCGGAGATCCGCCGGAAGGAAGACGCCAGCGAGATAGAGATCGCGCAGGCGGTCCGCATCGAGGACTACGACCTCGACGGCAAGACGGCCGACGTGGAGGTCCAGGCGATCCGGGTCGGCGACACGGCGTTCGTCGGCGCGGAGGGCGAATACTTCGTGGAATACGGGCTGAGTATCAAGGAGTGGTCGCCGTTCGATCAGACTTTCGTCGGCGAGCTTGCCAACGGGTCGTTCGGCTACATCCCGACGCTCGACGCGTTCCATCCCGGCACGTACGAGACGATGCCGATCCTTTCGGCGACCCTCGAGCCCTCCGCAGGCGTCAAGATCGCGAACTCAGCGGGCAGGCTCCTCCGCAGGCTGGCGGGCTGACGGGTCCGGTCTGTGCCTGCCGCGCCGGTCTTACCTGTTTCCCGAGGTGAGAAGCACACTCACTCTCCCCGAGGATGCGTCGAGATGCGGTACGCCTCCCGGGAGCAGGCTCAACACGCCCTGTGCCAGCACGTAGTCGCCCGGCTTCAGGCAGTGGAACGGCTCCAGCACCCTGACCGAGAGCGGTCCTCCGGATTCGGCCCTTGAGCCGTCGCTTATCGTGAGGTACTCACAGTCCGCCGACTGCACGTGGCCCCACAGCCTGAAGATAAAGTCGTCACTCGCGGTCGCGATCAGCGGGTCGGCGGCGGCGCGGTTGGTGGCCCCGACGACGGGCTTGCCCGTCTCCGCCGGCACGAACTGGAAGCTCTTCAGCACCACTTCCGACTCCTGCCCGTTCGTCGGGGGCAGCCCTTTCCGAAGCCAGAGGTTGATGCGCAGACGCTCATCCAGGCTGTCGGGAACCCTGGCGGCGTCGGCGACCTCCCACTCATGCACGAGAGTGCGTCCGGAGGCGTCCGAGCAGTCTCCGCATTCCGACTTGAACTTCACCCGGCCGGGCGTCCATTCCATCGTATGCACGGACTCCGCGCAGGACGGCATGCTGAACCGTTCCGTGTTGCCCGGCGCGTCGTACGGTTGGATGACGAACTGGGCGTTCAGGCCGGCAGGGTCTCCCCATCGGGAGAACTCGAAATCCATCTCGCGGTGATCGGGATCTGAGCAGGAATCGGACCATGGAAACAGGCCGAAGATCACGTTCGGATCGAGCGCATGCACCGCGCTGTCGAAACAGAAACGATACGTGCCGTACCCGGGCCTCGAGTCCAGCGCGATCTCGGAGCAGTACCAACTGCCGTCTCTGTAAGTTATTCGAAGGTGCAGCCTGTCTTGTTCGTCCACCCACACGTTTGCGGGATTCGATGAGAAGAAGTTCGGTCCGGGGCCGACCTCGACCGCTTCGTTCGCCTTGACGATCCAGTCGAATCCGGACCAAGTGAAGCGCGGCTGCGAGGGCCTGACGGCTCGGGCGCAAGCCGCGGCCGCGTTCTTCAACTGGGCCGGCACGCACTCTGCGGCCTCCACATAGCTGGGGTAGCATGCCGGGAAAGAGGAAGCGGGTATCAGATATGCTTCGACCATAGTGGCCTGCCGGTCCATGCCGACCCAGAACACATTGGCCGTCCATGTGCCGTCCGGGTTTATGGACACGACGCGCCTGTTGTCATAGTACGGCTTCGAATACCAGCCGCTGCCGGGGAAGAATACCAGCGGCGCGATTCGGTAGTCGCCGGGGACGACGCCGCTCACCGTGCCGGAGATGCTGCCGAACTCACCGAACGGCGCAACCGCGGTGACGGAAACCTCGCAGGCCGAATGGGCCCGGACGCAGGACGCAGCCGCGATCACCAGGATCATCAACGCTCTCGACATGACTCTACTCCCCCCAACCCGTGCGATTCGCGAATCACTCGCGCAGTGCGACCGGCACGAATGTTCGTTCTCCGGCGCTGTCCTCAGTATACCACGCGCGGGATTGCTGTCAATGGCGTCCGGCAACATCGTCGCGGAAGCCGGGGAACTACTCGGGCGGCGCGAGGAGTGAGAGGTTGTAATCGTCCATCGGGATGATGTAGTAGATCTCCGGGGAGGTGAGGCCCAAGCCGTACGGTATCGGCCCCCACGCGTCGGAATGGAACCCGGTCTTGCGCTGGAAACTCATCGTCGAGAGCCAGCGGCTGCCCGGGAACTCTCCCCTGTGCATCGTCAGTCCCTGAGGAGGGATGTCCACGCAGGTGTTGTTCTCCGGTATGACCACCACGTCGCCCGGCCGGAACCTGGTGCGCCGGAGTTCGAGAGGCTTCGCTCCAAGTCGCTCCATGTAGTACTGAAACCCCCAGTGTCCCTGGAAGCGCATCGTGCCGTCGGTCTCGAAGTCCCGGTGCAGGGCGTAGGCGACCGCGCGTTGAGAGTCGGCGAACTGGCGGTCGGCATGGGCGACGGACAGGGCGACCAGCGCGCTCAGTATAATCGGCACGGCGAGTGCGAGCGACGATATCGGCTTCCCGCGACGCTCGATCGCCCGCACTGCCACTATGCCGAGCGCCGGAGCCATCGGAAGGATCACGCGGCCGTTCACCGTCCAGTTCAGCAGGCCGACGAAGATCAGTGTGCCCGCGAGCCACAGGAAGAACAGGGCCGAGTCCGCATCCCTGCGCGCAGAAAGATCCTTGAGGGCCAGAACGAAGATGCTTGCCCCGGCGGCTGCGAACACTCCGAGGTGCAGCGCAATCAGCCAGCGGTGTTGGTCCGCCATCTCGATCGGAAAGCTCGTGACTGCCTCGGTGTACCGGCAGAGCAGGGTCAGACCCGCCGCGAGCGCGGTCCATGCCGCGAGCCATCTGCGGCTCCACAGAACCGGAGCGAGAAAGATGACGCTCGAGAGGCATCCCCCGGCGAACGAGAGCCCGACCATTGTCTTTGGGAAGAGATGCGTACCCAGGGCTTCGCGATACTGCCCCGAGAGCCCGAACGCATCGAGCATCAGGGGACGCCCGTACAGGGCCTTCGTCCACAGGTTGTATGCGATCAGCAGCGAAATCGGGACCAGGAGCCAGAGGAGCCGTGCCGGCCTGTGGCTCGAAAGAAGCGACCAGGCGAGCAGCAGAGGGATAAGAGCAACGCCGTAGTACTTCGTCAGGGCGCTCAGGGCGATCAGCAGACTCGCCAGGACGATCATCCACACGAGGTCTTCCTCCGTCCCCTTGACCCAGAGATACACCGCCCACACCCAGAGCGCCAGCATCATCATGTCGCACATGACGGTAGACCCGGAGACCGCGAACGCGGGCGTGAGCGCCGCTGCGAAAGTCGCCGCCAGCGGACGGGTGCAGAAACGCCGCGCCAGGAGGTAGGTCCCCAACGCCGCCGCCATCGCAGGCAGAAGGAATGCGAGGTGAAGCCTGACCTCGCTCAACCCGACGGAGCGGATCACGCCGGCGATGAAGTAGCTGTTCAGCGGGGGGTTCTGCATGACAACCGACATCGGCTGTTGCGAGAACGACCAGTTGACGGTGAAACCGTATGGGTCGAGAGGGTGCTTGAGGATCTGCTCGGCCATCCCGATGAACAGGGGATCGTCCACGCCGAACGCCCTGCGGATGAAGGGCGCCAGAAGAAGCGCCGCGACGGTGGCCGGAATCAGGACCGACAGGCGCTCGGAGATTCCGCGCCGGGCGGCCGCTTCCAGCGTCGCGCCACGCTCCTCGATGTTTCCGGCATTCGAATCGGTCATGTCAACCTCTGGAAGTGCGTGTGACGCACCTTCTTCGACCGGCCCGTCACTTCGCGGAGTGTTTCAACAAAGGATAGTTCCACTCGTCCACCAGCATAACACGGTATGTTTCCGGCGAAGTGAGTCCGAACCCGTAGGGAATCGGCCCCCAGACGTCGGAGTGGAACCCGGTCCCACGCTGCTTGTTCATAGTCGAGAGCCACGCGCTTCCCGGGAAATCCCCGGTCATTACTCTCGCCCCCGCAGGCGGACGACCGACCAGCGTGTTGTTGACGGGCAGGATCACCGCATCACCGAGAGTGAAGACTGTCGTGTCGTTGTCGTACGGCTCGGCCCCTAACCGCTGCATGTAGTACTGGAAACCCCAGTGTCCATGAAACCATCTCGTCCCCTGCCCGCCGAACTTTTCATGGATGGCCAGCGCGGCGGTGCGACTCGAGCAGGCGAACTGGTAGTCCGCGTTCGCGACCGCGAGCGCGAGGAGGGCGCTGAGCGCCAGGGGCAGGGCGAGCGAACGGCCTTGGACCGGCCTGCCGTGCAGGCGCCGCCGCTCTTCCAGGCGCATCATCAGAACCCCCGCGGCCGGCGCCGCCGGAAGAATCACGCGACCGTTCACCGTCCAGTTCAATGCGCCTACGAATAACAGCGTACCCGCCATCCACAGGAACAGCAGGGCCGAGTCCGCGTCCCTTCGCTCGGTCAGATCCGCGGCGGCAAGGGCAAAGAGGCTTACTCCCGCCGCCGCGAACAAACCCATGTGCGCGGAGAGAAGCCATCGGTCGGCCCCGTCCAACTTCAGCGAATGGCCGCTGGCCAGTCCCAGCACGACCACCGCCGCCGCCGCGGTCCCGACCCAGCCGGCCAGCGCCCTTCGACTCCACATGAGAGGAGCGAGAAAGATGACGCTTGCGAGGCATCCCCCGGCGAAGGCGAGTCCGGTCATCGTCTTGGGCAGCAGTGCGGCTCCGATCTCCTCTCGGTACAGCCCCGACTGCCTGAAGGCATCCAACACGAGCCCGCGCCCGTAGAGCGACTGCGTCCAATAGTTGTAGGCTATCAACACGAGAACGGGGATCAGGAAGCTCAGCAAGTAAGCCGGCCTGCGCTTCGCGAGGAAATGGTAAGCAAGCAGCAGGGGGATCAGGACCGCGCCGAAGTACTTCGTCAGGGCGCTCAGTGCGATCAGAACGCTCGCCAGTACGATCATCCACAGGCGATTCTCGTCGGCGCCCTTCACCCAGAAGTGAACCGCCCAGACCCAGAAGGCGACCATCATCATGTCGCACATGACCGTGGAGCCGCAGACCAGGAATGCGGGTGTAAGAACCGCTGCGAGCGTCGCCTCGAGCGGACGAGTGCAGAATCGTCGGGCAATGTGATAGATGCCCCACGCCGCCACGGCCGCCGGCAGAAGGAACGCGAGGTGAAGCCTGACCTCGCTCAACCCGACGAGACGTATCACGCCCGCGATGAAGTAGCTGTCGAGCGGGGGATTCTGCATCACCTTGGACATCGGCTCCCGCACAAGACCCCAGTTGACGCTCAGGCCGTAGGGGTCCAAGGGATGCTTGAGGATATGCTCGGCCATCCAGATGAAGAGGGGATCGTCTATCGAGAAGGCTCGGCGCACGAAAGGCGCGAGGAGCGCAACGACGACCGCGACGGGGATGAGCGCCTCCAGGCGAGCGCGGAGAGGCTGCCGCGCCGCCCCGTCTCCGCCGTCCACTTGTTGCTTTGTAAGGTTGGTGTCAGGCATCACGAGAGCAGTGTAGCCTCATGTCCGAGCCGCCGTCAACCGGCGCGGTGCCGACCTGTCAGGATCTTCGCTCGCGCCGCCTTCAGCCAGTCTTCGGACTTGGGGAAGGTCTCGTAGTCCTTCAGCTCCGCCAGCATCGGGTCATCGGGTTCGATACCCGCCGACTGGAGCAGCGCGTAGTCCTGCAGGCTCTCCGAGAGCACCTCCCACCGGACCGAACTCATCGGGCCGTCCGCTCCGGGGTAGACGACGAACGGATCGCCGTACGGGAGCCACGGCCACGAACCGTTCGCGGGATCGTGGAACGGGTTGCCGATCGTCCCGGTGCAGAAGACGTGCCAGTAGTTGTGCCCCCAGTGGAGGAACCCCTTCGCGCCGAGCTTGTAGAAAAGCCATCCCGCCATCCGGAGCTTCGCCAGAGGAGTATCGAGCAGCCGCTGGAGATACCGCCCCCTCGGCCCGCAGCAGAAGTAGGTCCACGCCGGGCACCCCGCCGCCGTGAACTGCGGAGCGGTGACGATGCTCGGTACCGGCATGTCGCTCAGCCGCTCGGTAGCGAAGCGCGGATCGCTCATCGCGTCCATCACCTTCATCCACGGCGCGAGTTCCTTCAGCAGTCCGCGGGCCTTCCGGTAGTCGGCCATCTGCACGTCGCCGTCCGGCTCATCCGCGCAGTGG
This sequence comes from Armatimonadota bacterium, assembly GCA_017993055.1. NCBI lineage: Bacteria > Bacillati > Armatimonadota > Armatimonadota bacterium. The sequence goes on along the minus strand of JAGONM010000008.1, from coordinate 74,349 downwards.
AAGAGTGACTTGTCGAGAGCCTTTTCCTCTTCGAGCATGCGCTTGAACTCGGGCAGAAACCGCTCCAGGAATCCGCGGTAGGTCTCCGATGTCGCGCTGATCTCCGCCGGCCAGAGCATCTCGCCGAGCTCGTCCCAGCGCTCCCAGATGTGCTGCGGATATCGCCCGCTCGTCGGCGCGGGGGTGAAGAAGTGCGTCCACTCGACGTAGTTCGCCCCGCATCGGAGCGCCATCCGTATCCACCGCCGCACGTCGCTGAAATCGAACTCGTACGCGTGCTCGCCGGTGCGCCTGACTCTGAGAAGTTGGGCCGGGCGCGGCATGATCTCATGGCGGTTGTTGAAGATCGGGGAGTAGATGCAGTCCACGCCGTGAGCGACCATGTCCGCGACGTACGCCTCCGCCAGTTCCCAGAACCGATCGCTGTACGGCTCGATCCTGTACCAGTCCCAGATGGATTCGAGGAAGATCCAGTGGGTGACCGGGAAGTCCTTCCGGCGCTGCACGACGAGTGGATGGATCGTCAGCTCGACAGGGAGTTCCACGCTCCAGGGCTTGACTCCCAGCCAACCGGTGTGCGAGGTCTCGTCCTCAATGGTGAGCCGGACCGTCAGTCTGCGCGTTCCAGGCTGGGCGTCCTTGGGGACTGAGAGAGTGAACCAGAAGGCGCAGTTGGCTTCCGGTCCGACGTGCGCCCAGTCCTCGGGGTAGAGCGGATCGGGGGCCAAGCCGGGGATATGGCCGATGCCGTCTATCTCGTCCTTCGGGACATCTATGTCGAGCCCCTGGAGCGGGACGAACCCGACTCTACGGATGACCGGCGAGAGACCATCCGCGCCCTCGATGGAGGCTCGGACCCGGACCGCTGTCGTCTTCAGTACGCGCAGGCACGCCTGGAAGGAGACCCGCTCGTTCCGCGCCGCGAGTAGCCTCAGCGGACCGGCGTCACCCGGCGGAGAGTTGGGGAACACACGCTTCAGCGAGGTCTCCAGCCAGAACTTCATCTCGTTCCGCTCGATCGACTTCACGGGCCTCTCTGTCGCAGCCTCGACTTTATCCAGCGCCCCGAGTCCCAGCGCGCCCATTCCCGCCGCCATGCCCTTCAACACATCCCTCCGCTCCATCTCCGATCCCTCCGCGTCAACACTACCATTCAACGTCCGAAGAGTCAAATGCGGTGGCGCAGGGCCGTGCCGGTTCGGGTTCGGGTAGGTGGTGGGGGCGCGGAGGGCCGGCGCGACGCAGTGTGCGGGCCTCCTTCTGCGGGCGACGGTACGGCAGGTCCGTGCAGGATGCCGCAAGCACATCGGTGTTACCTGACTTCACGAGGAAGGCAGCTAACCTATAGGCACTGCGTATCGGCGCTCAGTCCAATCGATAGCCCGCGATCCTATTCGGCGACTCCACGAGCATATAACTCCTGCTTGGGGTGAATGATACCGATGCAATCTTCTCGCCGGAATCAGAATCCCATTGGACCTTACCGGTCTGATCGACTATGTGTAGCATCTGTGGCTGTGTGCCATACCTGACCGCTAGCAGATTGGGTGTCAGAAGCAAGACATCCGTAACAGCACTTATGTTGGCAATCGGCCAAGTCACCTGTTGATCCGGCACTCCGCGCGCGGTGAAACTACGAGTAGTTGCCGACTGCTCCGTCAATGTGGTCAACCAGCTCACGACCTTGCCGTCGATCTCCTGCTCAAGCAGATCCAACGCAAGGATGGATCCACCATACGCGCCTTGTCGTGGTATCCGTCTTCCCGGCACATACGAGATCACCTGAGTCCTCTTCCAGACTAGCTTTGCCTGTCCGGGCACAAGCAAGTCCAAGTTGCTCTGCGGTATAGTAAGGAGGACAAGCACGTCACTCACACTCTCGAGCGGGGCGGGGAGGGGTGTCGAGCCGCTCTTCGAAACCCTATCTATGCTGAACGGGTCGGTGCAGTTCACTTTAGCTGATTTCACTGCCAGGAACCGGCCCTCGTTTCCAGCGGTCACCGGGCTCGCGGGCGGCGGATACCAGTTCAAACCGTTCATGGTGAAGATGTGGTTCCCGTGGATGTCGATGCCCGCGACTCTGCCCAGTGCGGCGTCGCCCACGAGGACAAACCCAGCCTGCAGAACGGGCTGAACAAAATCAACGGTGGCTATGCCGAGTGCCGACTTTAGATCACCTTTTTCCCACACTTGAGTTCCAGAAGCCGATAGCTCAAGGATCAAGGATGCCGTATCAGTAGTCCAGCGCAGTACATGTTTGCCGTCTGGCGATATCCACACCCAGTTCGACTCCGCCATTGGTGTTGACCTTACCGGTTTACCGTTAGTGTCTAGCACTGCCAACTTCATCCTGCCCGGATCCTCGCTGGAGATGAGTCGTACAAGCACAAAGTCGCCTGCAGGTGTGGCATCCCTGAGCCCTATCTTCCAGCCCTCCGGAGCTGGATACTTCCAGACAGTATGGCCTTTACCATCAATACGGTAGACAGTATTGCCACCAGATCTGCTGACACCATCTGGCTCGCAACAAGCTGTGCTCACAACAGCCCCCCCGTCTGTCAAGGAGATGGCCCGTGTGAATCCTGCAGCACTTTCCATAGTCCAGGCCAAGGATGGCGAAATGCGACCCTGCTCCGCAGCGCCATGTTTGTTGCCCACAACTGTCAGCCATAGCGATACAGCAACTACAGAGAGAGATAGTTCCTTCGAACTCCGAGCCCACATGCATCTGCCTCCAGTAATCTGTTCAAGCGAAATATGCACTACACCATCAATACATCAGGCCACAATCCATTAAAGTATTATTAGTTCCAATTGGGATGCAGCTGCTGCCCACAGCTTGTGTTCGAGCCATTGCCAGTTGCGCCTGTTCTGTCCGGCGAAACACACGAACCATTGACTTTAGTGATAAAATGGTCATGTGATCCTTGTACATTGCCGCTATACCCGCCATTGCCTAATGACTGGTGGTAATCAACCGTCCCCGATGTTCGTCCTGCATTCATCATGTGCCAGTGATCCGTCTGTAGGGACCTCGAATCGTATGTAGGGTTGGTGGTATTTACCAGCCGCACGTTGAATGTATTATAACTTACCAGATTAGCATAACAGTAAGTAGTGTTGCACGGATCTTGAGAAGGCGTAAATTGATGTGGGGAAGCCGATCCGTCCTCAGAAGCCAACAAAGGTGTCGTACCGCTACAGCCTGTCCCGCTGATGTCAACATCCACTCCTAACCATGACGAGTCGCCATGCAGCCATTGGACAATGAGACCATTAGTTCCTCCGCTACACATCGGCCACGTTGGCTTGGCGCAGAATATATCCGCCGTCTGGGCAGAGCACATCGCATTTCCATTCACATACAACACCGTCTTCACTTCCCAGTTGCCTCGCTCCGTATAATCAGTATTCCAGACCGCGGTATACCTGCCCTCTCCTGCTGATGTCATTGAACCCTTTTCATTTGAGCCCCCGCCTTCAGGGGTGACCCACCATCGCACATCATAGCTAGCATCTGCTGGATAGTAACCATCAACCGTCGCAATCACGGCAATGTCGCACTCGTTCATTCCTACGATGAAACGCATATCGTCCTCAGGAGAGTCTAGAGTGAGGTTGACCACGATAACTATGAGTTCGTACTGCTTACTGCCGTCCGTATAGATATTGCCTGCATCACAGGCCGTAGGGTTGTACACGTATCGACCTATACTCGAGAACGTGTTGGTCCATTCGCCACAATACATGCCTGTCCACTGTTGATACTCATCAAGCATCTTGTATGGAGGATCGCCACGCCAGTTCGAGAAGCTAAGGTCGTCGTAACCTCCCGACGGGTATACGAAATCGTAATCATCGGCGAACAACACAAAATCTATAGTTGAGCCGACACACGTCACCCATGTGGATCTGTTAGGGCCAAACTCCAGGCAATGGGCTGGAGCGGATGCCACGACACTCATTTGTATCTCTTCACCTGGTTCCCCGGGCCAATCCCATGCACGGGCCGAGCCGCACACCCAAACAACCACGAACAAGCATACTACTACGGTCGGTCCCCTAAGTGCGCTCTTCATGTCAATTTGCCTCCTGTTGTTTCCATGGCATGGCTGGAACTGCCGCAGCGTCAGTAAACACCGACGAACGAAGGTCCGACAACTTGGCGCATTGGTCGGTCGCAACGTCGGGACGGAGATAGTGATAGCTGTACACTACGATGCCAAGCCCGCCAGATCCCCTGACATCGGTGATATGCTTGGAGGCTAGGTCTGCCGACAATCTGTATGCGCCGATGCCGACGTATACGTCACGGTTGTAAGCCGCAGTCAGCGCGTGTGCGGCATAACGAGGCATCCGGTCCACGGTGAGATAGACCATGGGAACGACAAAGTCCATGAGGTTGTCCCTGGTCCACACACTCCACTCCTGCAGGAATATCTCGCTAGCCAGCTTGGGACTTTCGGAACACACAGACGCCGATAGCTTGACTTCGGGCTTTGTCGTCTCAATGCTGGCCTTGACCTTGCGTACCAGGTCGGTGATCTGCCTGCATCGCCAGGCATTCCATACGGTGTCATCGTCCGCAGGAATGTCGGTTCCGGCTCGCTCGCCGTTGAAGCGCTCCAAGCTCGTGGCATTGTAGCCGCTCTTGGCATCCGGGTATCTGATATTGTCGAGGTGGATTCCGTCAACAGCGTACTTCTTGAGCAGGTCAAGGACAATGGAAACGAAGTGATCCTGAACCGCGGGTACGCCGGGGTCTACCCAGATCTTGCTGTGGGCGAGCGTAGTCTTACCGTCTCTGAAGCACATCAACCATTCGGGGTGGCTCAGGGATATGTTCTGCTGGGAACACTCGAACCACTTGGACTCAAGCGCGACCTCATATACAGCCAGCCAAGCGTGTACCTCCAAGTCAACAGCATGTGCCTGCTGGATGACATCGGCGAGTGGGTCGTAGTCGGGGGCGATATCGGATGCCTTCGGCTCGATCTTCGAGTTGTAGTAGGCGTCGCCTCGTTTGCGCACCTGGACGATAAGAGCGTTGAAGTTCGCCGCTTTGGCGGCGCTGACCATCTGCGTGACCTGCTCGTGGTTCTTGATGCCGGGATGGAAGGCATCAACATACAAACCGCGGAACTCGGTCATGCCGGCTGCCGGCAGAGCCGCCGCCGACAGAACAAGCAATGGCAAGGCCAATCGAACTGCGAGTTTCACTTGCATACCTCCTGGGGATTAGCTATGGTGAAACATCATTCATCTCGTCGTGCGGCGCCATCCCCTTTGTCATAGGCTGCTCGGCTGACGCATGCATGGCATAACCTACACATGTATGGAGAGCCCAACAGTATACGAATCTATTTGCATTATAACACGTCTACCCCCCCCGTCAATGACCGCACCGTGACTTTTTCGTGATGTAACGTTCGCATATGTGCAAGGCTCTGGCTCCTCTACCCAATCTGCTCCGGAGCGTGTATACTGTTCGGGAACGCACTCGAAGATGAGGAGACGCCCATGAACCCTCTGTTCAAGCCCAGACTGCTCGAATTCCACGGCAGGGAACTGCCGCTTTTCAAGTCGGGGAAGCCCGCATACCAGGTCGTCATCGCCGACCCGCTCGCACGTGAGGCGGCGTCGATCGTCTGCAGGGGCCTCGGCTACCCGGAGAAGTCGATCGTCGTCGAAAGCAAGTCCGAGAGCCGTGCGCCGGGCATCTTCATCTGCACGCCGGAGGGCCCGAGCCGATTCTCCAACATCATCGATGGCAGCCGACTCCCCGAAGCGCCGAAGAACAAGGACCAGGCGTTCGAGATCATCGTCATGGGCGAGGATGTCGTGATGCTCGGCTACACATCCCAAGCGCTCCTCCAGGCCGCCCGCACCCTCGGCGACCTCGTCCAGGGCGAGGGGAAGAAGGCCGTGCTGCCGGAGATGTCGGTCTTCGATTACCCCGATCTCGCCTACCGGGGCATCTACGCCGAGTGCCGATGGGGGCCGGACAACATGACCCTTCAGGAGTGGAAGCAGGCGATAGATACCCTCGCCGACCTGCGCATGAACGTCCTGAGCATCGGCGTCCACAACAACTGGCCGATCCAGTACGACGGCCAGCTCTCCGAGTGGCTGCTCGTCCCGATCAGGAAGTATCCCAAGCTCAGGACGCCGAAGCTGGTCAAGTACTACTCCCCGACGAGCAAGGAGGACGTCCGCCTGGAGTACGTCCCGCGCATGTACGAGGAGGACCTCTTCGGCGAGATCGTCAAGTACGGCAAGTCCAAGGGAGTGCTCGTCCGCCCGCACTTCAACACGCCGGGCCACAATACGCAGATTCCGCGCCATTACCCCGAGACGTCCGCCAAGTTCCCCGACGGCAAGCCGAAGAAGTACGGCTTCTGCATGAGCAATCCCAAGACGTTCGAGATGATGTTCGACATCATGGACGAGATCTGCGACCGGTATCTACTCCCGAACGGCGTCGACTGGTTCCACATCGGCCTCGATGAGGTCTATCCGCTCGTCGGCATGAACGAGGATACGCCGATGCTCCGGATCGACCCCTGGTGCGAGTGCCCGGACTGCGCGAAACGGTCGAAGGAGGACCATTTCGTCGACTATGCGGTCCGGCTGGCGAAGCATCTCAAGGAGAAGGGGATCAACAACATCGGCATGTGGCACGATCACTTCGCGCGAGGGGGGAAGATGAACGTCGAGCTGGCCAAGCGCTTCGAAGACGAGGGCCTCAAGGACAACGTCATCCTCCACTGGTGGCGCTATGCCGACTTTTTCGAGACCACGATGCCCGAACTCGGGCTCCGGCGCTGGGTCACGCCGATGACCGGCTATTTCTACTGGATCAACTACCAGAACCACCTCGACAACTGCTTCCTCGCGGCGAAGAAGGGAGTCGAGGAGGGCGCCGAGGGCACGGAAGCATACGGGCTCTGGCATCCGTCGTACCATCAGCACTTCGCGATCCTCGGGGCGAAGGCATGGAACTCCGACCAGTGGCCGGATGTCGCCTCGTTCCGTCAGGCGTACTCTAAGGTGATGTTCGGCGACCGATGGCGGGAGGGCCTCCAGGGGTTCAAGTACTTCGACGACATGACGGCAGGGATCGCGATGATGAACTTCGCGTCGAAGCTGTTCGATTACCCGTACCTCTACGCCGGTTGGAAAGAGGATGCGTTCATCCGGCAGAACTACCCGCGCCCGCTGATCGAGCAGATGGTCCCGAACCCACTGAACCTGATGGGATTCTTCAACCAGATCTCGGCGTACATCCAGAAGGCGGCGGACATCTTCTCCCGCGACGGCCTCTGGCTGCCATCAGCCATCAACCATCAACCATTGTATGCGATCGAGTGCATGCGGACCAAGGCCGTGCTCGATCTCTTTGCGCGGATGGTAGTGGGAGTCCGGCTGCATCGAAACGGCGCGGATGAGGAGGGGCTCTCGAAGGCCGCGGATGACATCGACGCCGCGACGCTCAAGCTCGAGGAGACGATGCTGGCGATCGAGAAGACGTGGGACCCGCCGTTCGTGCCTCAGGCGCTCCGTGAGCTGACCCTGATGCGCGACTTCGCGAAGTGCCTCGCCGGCGAACTCCACCTCGGGCCCTCCGCCGAGCTGAAGTCCATGGTCACCCAGCCGGTGGATTGGCCGAATGACTGATTGACTGTTCAGAACCCCTTGATCGCCTCGGAGACGTCCGGGAGGAACTTGCGGAGGGATTCCCAGGTGAAGAAGATCACCCCGTCCGCGCCGGCCTCCTTCGACATCGCGATATGGCGCTTCACGTCGTCCGCAGTAGCCAGCGAGCCGTGGCTCGTGAGCACGCCGATAGTGATGTACATCGGCATGGTCTTCGGGACCGCCGCCCGGTTACCATTCGCCGCCTCCATGAACGACTCGTCGGTGTACCGGTAGCCGGACGGGTTGATCCAAGTCAGCCACCCCTTCGCGATCCACGTCTTCCAGTCCTGGCAGGTCTCGTACTTTCCGACGTAGGTGTGCGCCCCCCAGACGTAGCTCGATATCGGCAGCCCCGGTTTGGCCTTGTGCACCGCCCGGTCGAGCTCGTGCATGAAGGCGTTCAGCTTATCCCTGCGCCAGTCGTACCATTCCGGCCAGACCGGATGCTCCCTGGCGGACCTGGTCACGTCCGAGAGCGCCTTCTTCCCTCCCTCGGTATCGAGCGCGACGTCCGGGCTGATCGAGACGATCTCAGCCAGGTCCACTCCACGCTTCTTCAGGAAGCGCTCGCGGCCCGTGTCGGAGTACGCCACCCTGTTCTCCCAGCGCATGTAGTCAAGGCTCAGGCCGTCAATGTCGTAGTTCGAGACCAGTTCCGTGATGAGAGCCAGCTCGTACGCCCGGGCGTCGGGATTTCCGACGTCAATGTAGCCCCGTTTCGCACCCTCGAAGTACAGCGCCCAGCCAGGATTGTGCTGAAGCAGGGAGTTCATCACCTTGTTGCCGCCCTCGGTGCAGACGCAGACGACCGGGTAGACCTGAAGGCCGACCGCGTGGGCGTACTCGACGACCATCTCCATGTACTTCGGGTTGGCGATCAGGTCGGGCGGCGCGACCTTGCTATCCCAGTTGACCGTGCCGCTCGTAGACTTGCCGCTGGGTAGGATGAAGTCGATCCCTGCGGCCTTGATCGCCTTCATCTCCTTGAGCAGCAGGCGCGGCGACTTGATCTCCTCCGAGAATCTGACATAGCATCCGGCTCTCCCCGGCATGTTCGCGGCCTGAACCACCGCGGACACCAGCAACACGGCGACGCTGACGAGCATCATTCGGCACATGGGACAGATTCCTTTCGATTCAGGGCTACACATCCTTTCGCCGAATCGGAAGTGCCTTCCTCCAGGCGGAGCAGTACCGCAACACGGCGTCATGCTGAACTTGATTCAGCATCCATGTCGCCACGGTGGGGGCAGATCCTGAATCGAGTTCAGGGTGACGCGCCGCTGTCCGAGAGATCGGGTGCCTCTCCGCTTGACACTCCCGCGCCCGCCTTGCTACACTCCTGCCGTCAGGAGGCTCGTGGTGTCGGACATCGAACAGTGGGTGCGCCTTGCCAGGCTCGAACTCTCCCCGAAGAAGGCCGTTTCCCTCGTGGACTACTTCGGCGAGCCGGCGGAGGTCTTCCGCGCCCCGATCGCCGAGATCAAGACCGCCGGCGCGCTGGGCGACAAGACCGCGGAGCGCATTCGCGAGGCGACCTCGACCTCCGCCGACGAGGAGATGAAGGCCCTCGACAAGATCGGCGCCCGGGCAGTCACCATCCGCGACGGAGAGTACCCCGCGAACCTGCGCCAGATATACGACCCGCCGCCGGTCCTATTCGTCAAGGGCGAACTCCGCGAGGAGGACCGGTTCGCCGTCGCGATCGTCGGCACGCGCAGGCCCTCGGAGTACGGCCGCTCGATGGCGATGAAGGTCAGCCGCGACCTGGCCGCCCGGGGGCTCACCGTCATCAGCGGCGGCGCGCGAGGGATAGACACGACCGTCCACACCGCCGCGATTGCCGCCGGACGAACGATCGCCATCCTCGGCAGCGGGCTCGACGTGCCGTATCCCTACGAGAACCGAGGTCTCTTCAAGCGCATCGCGGAGTCCGGCGCGGTAATGTCCGAGTACGTCCCAGGCACCAAGCCCGACGGGTACCGCTTCCCGGCGCGGAACCGGCTCATCAGCGGCATGTCGCTCGGCGTCCTGATCGTGGAGAGCCTCATCACCGGCGGCGCGATGATCACCGCCGGGATCGCCGCGGACCAGAACCGCGACGTGTACGCGGTCCCCGGTGCGACCGACAACGAGTTCAGCGAGGGGCCGCACAGGCTGATCCGCGAAGGCGCGAAGCTCGTCGAGCGCGCGGAGGACATCCTCGAGGAGATCGGGGTCCCGGTCGAGCACTCGGACCGGCGCGAGCGGCCCAAGGTCCCCGACAACATTACGCCCGAGCAGAAGGTCGTGCTGGAGGCGCTGAACCTCCACCCGAAGCACGTGGACGACATCATCGCGGAGTGCGGCCTGAGCGCGTCGGTAGCGAACAGCACGCTCACGCTCCTCGAGATGCTCGGCCTCGTCCGCCGCGTCCCCGGCAACGCATACGTCCGGGCGGTGTGAACTCGCCCCCGAATCCTTGACAAAGGATTCCCCTGCCGCTAAGATGAAGGCGAACGCGCGGCCGTTTCCGCGGGCGTTTCGCAAGGTGAACCGATGCAGCCGACCATCAAAGACGTCGCAAAGCGCGCCGGGGTGTCAACCGCCACCGTCTCCAGAGTCCTGAACGCAGTCGAGGTGGTGTCGGACGACACCCGAGTCCGAGTGGAGCAGGCGATCCTCGACCTTGGGTACCGCTACAACTCCCTCGCCCGAAGCCTCAAGAAGAAGACCACCGGGCTGATAGGCCACATCATCCCCAGCATTTCGGGGCCGGTCGCCCCGATACTCGCGCGAGCGGTCGAGGACCAGGCCCGCACCGAAGGCTGCAATGTCATACTCTGCAACTCCTACGACAGCGCCGAGAAGGAACGCGCGAACATAGACATCCTGCTGGAGCGCCGGGTTGACGGCATCGTCTTCTCCTCGCCGCTCATGCCCGACCACCTGCGGATGGTCAGCGCGAGGGGCATCCCTCTCGTCATCATCGAGCGGCGCGAGGCGATCTCCGGCTTCCCCTACGTCGAGCCGAACAACCGCGACGCCGCCAAGGAAGCTGTGGAGTACCTGATCGGGCTGGGCCACCGACGGATCGGGTTGATACTGGGTCTCAAGAACGCGATTCTGGTCAGGCAGAGGCAGCAGGGCTACGAGGCCGCGCTTTCCGATGCCGGCATCCCTCTCGACCCGAGGATTATCGTTGACGGCGCTTACACCAGGCCGTCCGGCTACAACGCGATGCACAAGCTGCTGCTGGCGAACCCGAGGCCGACCGCCGTCTTCGCCTGCAATGATGCGATGGCGATCGGCGCTATGCAGGCCGCGCACCACGAGGGTCTGGTGACGCCTAAGGACATCTCGTTCATCGGTTTTGACGACACGCTTGCCGAACTGACCATTCCTCAGCTCACTTCCGTGCACCAGCCGCTGTACGAGATCGGCACACTGGCCACCCGGATGCTGACCGCCCAGATTCAGGGAGACACCGCGAGCTACCCGGACGAGAGCATCCTGGCCTGCGAGCTGCGAGTTCGCGAGTCATGCGCCCCGCCGCCCAATCAGGTCTGACCGCTCTGCAGAGTAGGGAGTCTAAGTCTCATGTCCACCCCCCTGACTTCTCGCGAACGGTTCACGCGCATGTTCGAACACCGCGAGGCCGACCGCGTCCCGATCGTTGACTCACCCTGGGGCACCACCGTCGAGCGATGGCGGAAAGAAGGCATGCCCGAGGGCGTCAGCTTCGTGGACTTCTTCGACCTTGATCATGTCGCCGGCTTCGGTGTGGACAACTCCCCGCGCTACGAATCGAAAGTCATCGAGGAAACGGACGACTACGCTATCCGCACGACCGGCTGGGGCGCGACCATCAAGAACTGGAAGCACGCCACCTCGACTCCGGAGTTCCTCGACTTCACCATCAAGGACCGCGAGTCATGGGAGGCCGCTAAGGCGCGCATGACTCCCTCCGACGACCGCATCCCCTGGGAGCACCTCGAGGCCAACTACGCCGGGTGGCGCGAGAAGGGCTGTTGGGTCGAGGCGGGCCTTTGGTTCGGGTTCGACGTCACCCACGCGTGGGCCGTCGGCACGGAGCGGCTGCTCATGGCGATGGTCGAGGACCCCGAGTGGTGTGCCGACATGTTCAACCACTTCCTTGACGTGCAGCTTGCCCTGCTGGAGCGCGTCTGCGACGCCGGATACACCTTCGATGCCGTCCGCTGGCCTGACGATATGGGCTACAAGTACCACACGTTCTTCTCGCTGAATACCTACCGCGAACTGCTCAAGCCGGTCCACAAGCGCGCGATCGACTGGGCACACGCGCACGGCATCAAGGCCCACCTTCATTCCTGCGGGGACATCAACCCAATCGTGCCCGAACTCGTCGAGATCGGGCTCGACGCGCTCAACCCGCTCGAGGTCAAGGCGGGAATGGACCCGGTCGAGCTCAAACGCAGGTTCGGCGACAGGCTCGTCCTGCACGGTGGGATCAACGCCGTGCTGTGGGACGACCCGGAGGCGATCCAAGCCGAGATCACCCGCGTGCTCCCGGTCATGAAGGAGAACGGCGGTTACATCTTCTCATCCGACCACTCGGTCCCGGATTCCGTGAGCCTCGAGGACTTCCGCCGGATCACCGATCTCGCCAAGCAACTTGGGAGCTACTAGGGGTCTCACGCAACGGAGTGATGGTGACTCGTTGCTCGACCACTCCAGGTCTCCGATGTGATATACTTCCCTCGGCCATGCTTGCGTCCACCTTCATCCATGCCCAGGGGATCGGGTATTCCACCGAGCGCAGGATTTGGGATGCCGGCGCGCTCACATGGGAGCAGTTCCTTGCCCAGCACCACGATCTGAAGCTCTCCCCGGCGAAGAAGGCGCTCCTCCTCCCGCGTGTAGAGGAGAGTGTCGCGCGGCTCGCAGGGAAGGACTACGCATACTTTGCGGAAGTCCTTCCAAAGAAAGACCACTGGCGCGCGCTCAGCGAGTTCGGCGACGCTGTCTGCTACCTGGACATCGAGACCACCGGCTGCAACTGGGACGATTCCATCACCGTGATCGGGATGTACGATGGTCTCGAGATGAAGCAGTTCGTCCAGGGCATCAACATGGATCAGTTTCCCTCGGAGATCGCCCGATGCCGGACGCTCGTAACTTTCTCCGGCAGCAGCTTCGACGTCCCATTCATCCGCAGGGCGTTCCCGGGACTGCGGCTCGACCAACTCCACGTGGACCTGTGCCATCTGCTCCGGCGGGTCGGTCTGACCGGAGGGCTGAAGCGCATCGAGGAGAAGCTCGGTGTCCGGCGCATCCCGGAGACCGAAGGGCTCAGCGGGTTTGACGCAGTCAGGCTCTGGCATCAGTACCGCCGCGGGAGCAGAGAGGCGCTTGAACTTCTGCTGCTCTACAACAGGGAGGACGTCTTGAACATGGAGGCGCTCCTCCGCCACGGCTGTTCCGAGCTCTTGAGAGGCCTGGATCATCCGCTCTACGGCAGTGCATGGGAGTTCCCGGGGTTGGCGCATTCCGCGTTCTGACCGCTGTTCCTCGGGGTCCAAACGTGGTATAATGCCGTCACATATATGACCGTGGAGGGGATCTATGACCGATTCGGAATACGAAGCCGTGGAGATCGAGCCGGAACACGAGCTTTTCACCTCGACCAGCTACAGCAGTAAGATCCGGTGCGGCATCTGCGGAGCCCCTGTGCGCAATATTCCGTCCATGTACGAGGATATGGATATAGACTGGCGCTGCGCGAAGTGTCTACGGCGGGACAAGCCTGTCCTCGAGGAGCATGCCTGACGGAGACCCGTATCTCGCATGGACGAGGCCGGGGGTGCGCCCGGCCTCGTACTTGTCAGACCGTGGCTGTCATGGAACACCCCGCCGCTCCGCCTCGTCTGTCAGATGTGCGACTCTCTGACGGAGCCTCCGCCGCGACGTGATTGACGCTGCGGCGCCTAATACGGTATACTTCCCCGAACCCTCAGCTAAGGAGGATCGAGATGCCCACGAGGCTGATCGCCTGTCTGATAGCAGTCATATTGGTGTTGTTCTGCGCGGTTGCGGTCTTCTCGCAGGACGGGCCTCCGGCGCCCCCGATGCCCCCCGGCCTCGCAGATGACGACGCGCCTCCCGGCCCGCCGATGCCGGTCGGCACTGCCGACGACGGCTCGCAGCCTCCCGCGCCTCCCGGCGATCCCGGCAGCGGCGTAGGTCCTCCGGCGCCCCCCGGCCTGCCCCCGGGCGTTCCGGGTGTGCCCCCCGCTCAGAGGCCGCCCAGACAGGGACCGCCCAGGCCGCCGACTAACCGCCCGACCCCGCCACCGGTCGAGAACGCGACGACGAACAATGACGGCTCGGTCGGCGAGATCACGCCGCTTCTGGTCGATGCGGCTGAAGGCCGCAACTCGCCGATGTTCAAGGGCAATCCCGCTCACACAGGTTATTTCGATGAACTGCTCGGCTTTCCGCTGAAGCTATCGTGGAAGTTTCTCTCCGAGGTGTCGCCGGACAACCCGTCCTCTCCCGCAGTTAAGGACGGAGTCATATACTTCGGCGCCGGATCCAGGCTCTACGCCGTGAACGCGGAGACCGGCTCGATGCGATGGCGGTATCCGGCCACCGAGTCGCTCACGGCTACGATCCGGACGTCGCCGGCCGTCGGTGACGGCATGGTGTACTTCGGCGCGGGCGACGGCCGCCTCTACGCGGTCTCCACCGACGATGGATCGCTGGTGTGGAACTTCGTGACTCGCAGCAACATCACTTCCTCTCCTGTGCTGGTGGACGGAGTGGTCTACTTCGGCTCGGACGACCGCAGCCTCTACGCTCTCGACGCGAAGACGGGTGCGATGAAGTGGCCGGGCGGATTCCGTACGAAGGACGGTATAGCGTCGTCTCCCGCCGTTGCGGACGGACTCATCTACTTCTTGTCTACCGACACGATTTTGTATGCGGCGAGCACGATCTCCACTCGTCTGAGCTGGGCGACCCGTATCGGAAGCGGGTCCAGGCAGACTACGCCCATCGTCGCCGACAATACCTTGTATCTGGCCGCCGGCCACCTTCTGTACGCCCTGCAGTCGAAGAGCGCCCGGGTAAAATGGGCCGCGCCGGTGCCCGGGGAGATCACCACGACGCCCGCCGTATCCAAGGGTGTCATATACTTCGCTTTCAAGGAAGGCAAGTCGAGCAAGTTCGTCGCGTTTACCAGCGCCGGAAAGCTCAAGTGGAAGGAGCCGGTTGACCTCGGCTCGCCGTCCTATTCCTCGCCGATCGTGACCGAGGACACGGTGATAGTGACCGCCAACAAGGGGCTGATTCTCGCACTGGACAAGGAAACCGGCGCAGTCCGATGGAAGTACACCATCCAGCCCTCCATCCTCGAATACGGCTCCACCAGGTACAAGTACCGCTACGTCAACTTGGTGGCTGCTCCGGTGGTCGTGAACGGCACACTCTACGTTCTGGCCGACGACGGAGCACTTCACGCGTTCTCTATGAGTTCGCCGGATACGACTCCGCCGAGAGTCGAGACGGTGCGGCCCCTGCGCAACTTCCTGATGCCGGGCACTCCGCCGGTAGAGATATCCGCGCTCGTCAAGGACCTCGGCAGCGGAATCCGTGAGGACACGATCAAGCTCACGCTCGACGGTGAGACGCTCGATCACCATGTCATCCCCGAGCGCGGAGTGATCTGGTACAAGACCCCCCGATCCGAGCGGCTCGTCCCGCTCTCCAACGGGCGTCACACCGCCACTCTCACGGTCGAGGACTGGGCAGGGAACAGGACGCTCGAAGAGTGGACCTTCATGGTGGACAACACGCTGCGGACCGCGCCTCAGGCCAAGCCGGGTTCCTCGACCACCGGCGGTTCAGGCGGCGCGGGAGGGATGCCCACCGAGGCCCCGCCCGTGGGCTTCTGAGCGTAGTCGGATATCCTCTGGAAGTATTCGAACGGGCAGCGTCACCGCTGCCCGTTTCCACTTCATCGGTTGCTTGTCGGCATAGCAACCCAGCAATAATACCGGTATTCGCCTCGTCGCCCCAACAATCTCAACAATAACCAGGTTTTTGGCACGAAATCTGCACTACTCCTGACAGAGTCGGCAGAAGATCCGCCGGTCGAAACGCTCAGGCGGTTCCCGCGCGGCACACGTACCTGCCGGACAGCCGGTTGAAGCGCAGATGGATGTGCGAGATACCAAGCAGAATACGGGCGAAGAGCGGTTCCGCGTTGACGATTGCTGGCGGGCATACATCGCTGACTGCGCGGAGCACTACGCGGCCAGCTACGACGAGCGTCAGGACCTGATCTCGGATACCGTGCGCGCGCTGCTCGAGTACGGGAAGCCGATAGAACACCCCAAGACCTTCATCTGGACCACGGTGCGCAGGCTGGCGATAAACCACGGGTGCGTCGGCGCGGGCGCGAGGGAGTTCAGCAACACGGAAGACCTCATCGAGGCCGATACCTCCGAAGATCCGATGAGGCTGCCGGAGACCGTCATCCTGCGCGATACGCTCGCCCGATTCCTCAAGCGGCTCACGCCTGCCGAGACAGGCTGCTACGAACTTCTGAAGGCGGGATTCGAACAGCGCGACCTGCCCGGACTCATGGGTGTGTCGAGGCAGGCCGTCTCGAAACTGCTGACCTCGATGAGGGCCAAGTACGAGGATTTGGAGGCCGAGGACTCAGTTTAGAAGCCTGCCCGAGTCGGGCGCTATCCAGGCGACGCGGAACAGCCGCCTGGGAAAGAGCGCTCGAAGGTGGCCGCAGGCTTCGAGGTGGCTCTGTCCTCCCGGACACTCAAGCGCGCCTGATCTGTTCGAAACGGTGTCTTTCCAGAGTAGGATCCACATCTTCTTCTCCAACAGGCCGCGATGGCCGCAGTCGCTTCCCAGTTCGACTGTCACTGCATAGACGTTTCAGCCTCGGTAATGTCAACTACGAATTCGATGGTTGACATTCCGCCTCTTCGCTTGTCTATCGGAGTGAGAGGGCAGACCTCGATCTGTCCCCGCAGCCGAAGCCACCCGCCGATACAGGCGGGGGCGCCATGCAGAGGAAGAGGATCAGGATGTTGGATCGCAGATCAACACGGCTATACGTATCACCCAGACCTCAGCGGTCCAATCATTCAGACCCCGCAATCGAGCTGTTCAGACTGGCATCCGCCTGTTCCCGGGAGTTCGCGGCGAACTACAACGATCAGCAGGACCTGGCGTCCGACGCCCTGCTCGCCGCCCTCCGCTACAGAGGCGACATCCGGTTTCCCAGGCAGTTCATCCGGCGGACCATCCGCAACCTCTGCATAGACCGCTCCCGTTCGATCGGCGCCCGAGAACTCATCGGCTGTGAATCGGAGGCTTCATTGGGAGACCTCCGCGCTGAATCATCCGATCAGCCCTGCGACGTGTGCGAGTATGTCGCCCTGCGCCAGACCATCGAGCGCATGGAAGCGATGCTCAGCCCGGCCGAGCGAAGATGCTACGAGCTGATGCGTGGGGGCTACGAACAGCGCGATCTGCCCGCGATGCTGGGAGTGTCCAGGCAGGCTGTCTCCAGAATGGTGGCGTCCATTCGCCGCAAGTACCTGGTCATCGAAGACGTGACCGGAGAGCGCGCGGTCTAGCTTCGAAATGTCCTGTGGGTTCGCTATCCCGAATGTGGGAAGCGTCCCAGCCACGGATGGCATCTGTTCCAATTCTTGTTAGAAACAGCAGTAAAGCAAAGGCAGGTCAGGGCCCCGGCCCGGCGCTGCCTGGGCGGGCGATTCCTTCCGTCTCTGCGAAGAGGGATGAAGCGCCGCCCGGAAACCTATCACGAGGAAAAGGGGATTCAAGATGATTAGAATCACTCACTTCACCATCGCTGTCCTGTTGCTCGCAGTGCTGGCAATGCCGGTTCATGCACAGTCCTGGGACTCCGCCCAGACGACGGGCATCACCTTCGTGGACTCCGTCCTTGACCCGATGACCAACACGTTCACCTGGACGCTCACCAACAACGGCGGTCAGGCCGATCTGCCGTGCGTGTTGATCTGGTCGCTCGAGCCGTTCAACGTGCCCGCGCCGACCGCCTGGACCGCACCCGCGGGTTGGGAATGGGATGGAAGCGGCTGGCAGTCTTACGAGATCTCGCAGCCGAGCAAGAAGTACTTCACGCCGCCGGCTATCGCTCCGGGGCAGAGCGCGACGTTCACCTACACGTTCAACCCGTCCGCGCCGAAGATCAACCCGTTCGGCGCCGGCTACACCGGCTATCCCGATGCCATCGGCTTCCTCTGCCACGTCGGGCAGGTCGTACCGGGCAGCGGCAGTCTTGACGGTTCGGTCAGGTGGGTAGCGCAGGACAACCCGATGTACGGGCAGACCTGGTTCGACAAGAGCGGTGCGACATTCGATCCGCCTTATCCGCCCATCCCTGAGCCTTCCGCTCTGATAGTGCTCTGCACGGGGTTCATCTCCCTTGCGGGCCTGGCCCGAAGGAGAGCCTGACTCCCGGGGTACGAAGCATGCATCGCGCCGGCGTCATCGAGGCGCCGGCGCATCAAGAGGAGGTCGTGAAGACATGTTCAAGACAATCCATCCGGCAATCATCATACTGCTGTTGGCGGCGCTCGTGCTTCCCGCGTCGGCGGGCACCTATCAGTTCGTTCCGAGCGTTTCCGACCTGGAGGATCTGCCTCACGAGTACTACTACTCATGGGGTATATCCTGGGCCGTCCCGGCCGGCGAGCAGATCACCGAAGCCGTGCTGTTCATCTCGCAGATCAACGACTGGACCACGGAGTCGAACGATCACCTGTACATCCACCTGCTCGACAACCCGCAGGTTGGAGTCAAGCGCTGGACGGACTATGAGGGCGGCGGAGACAACTGGGCGAGCCACCCGCTGATCGCCAACTACACGGATACCAACAGCTATGCGGAGAATCTTACCTACAAGTTCAGCGACGTTGGTCTGATAAACACCCTGACCGACTACGCGAACAATAACAACGTGTTCGGCCTGGGCTTCGACCCTGACTGCCACTACTACAACTGCGGCATCAAGCTCACCATCAACACCGAGCCCAAGACGCCTCCGATCCCTGAACCGTCGAGTCTCTTCGCCCTGGCGATTGGAGCGACGTCGGTCGGCGGACTTGCCCTTCGACGCAGGAACAACAGCTGAGACCACAGACCGATTCCTGTACTCACCGCGAGAGACCCGGCCCCAATCCGGGTCTTTCGCGCGTCTCCCCGCGATTGACCGTGCGTCGGGCTTCTGCTACACTTGTCGCAAAGCCTGGATACTGCCGACACCCTTGGCCGTCGGTTCGTCATCAGGCCACATACTTTCACTGCTGATCGAGGGGAGCACGAGCATGCCCGAGGGCAAGACGATCTACGACAGACAGCCAATCGGCGGCGTTGACCAACTCGAGGAGATGCTGAGCGCGCCGACCGAGGGGGTGGTGGACACCCTCCGCCGCATCGAGGGAGACATACTGATACTGGGCGTCGGCGGGAAGGTCGGCCCGACGCTCGCCCGCATGGCCGCGCGCGCATCCGACGCTGCGGGAATCGAGCGAAAGGTGATCGGAGTGGATCTCTTCCCGAACCCCGAGGTTCAGGCGCGCGTCGAGTCTTTCGGCGTCGAGACGGTGAAGTGCAACCTTTTGGATGAGGAGCAATTCGACAACCTCCCGCCCGCGAAGAACGTCATCTTCATGGTCGGCATGAAGTTCGGCTCTACCGGCCAGGAGGCCCTCACCTGGGCGATGAACGCATTCCTTCCCGGCCTCGTAGCTCGGAAGTACGCGGATAGCCGGATCGTGGCTTTCTCGACGGGGAACATCTACGGGCTCGTGCCGCTTACCGGCGGCGGCTCGGTTGAGGCCGATGCCCCAAATCCGGTCGGCGACTACGCGACCAGCGCCCTCGGCCGCGAGCGGATGTTCGAGCACTTCAGCCGCGCGAACGGCACCCCGACGGCCATCATCCGCCTCAACTACGCGGTCGAAATGCGCTATGGTGTGCTTGTGGATGTAGCCCGACAGGTATGGGCGGGAGAGCCCGTGGATGTGACGATGGGTAACGCCAACGTGATCTGGCAGGCCGATGCCATCGCCATGACCCTCCAGTCGCTCGATCTGGTGTCGTCCCCGCCGTTCATCCTGAATGTCGCCGGCCCGGAGCTTGTCAGCATCCGCAAGGCCGCAGGACAGTTCGGCGAGATCATGGGGAAGCCCGTCACCATCACCGGAGCCGAGGCATCGGAAGTCCTGCTCAACGACGGCCAACTGGGGCATCGGCTCTTCGGCTACCCGAAGATCGGCCTTCAGCAGATGATCCACTGGATCGCGAACTGGGTGATGAGCGGGGGCGAGAGCCTCGGGAAGCCGACTCACTTCGAGAGCCGCGACGGGAAGTTCTAGGAGCCTCCTCGTTCAGGCCGCTTGAAAGGATGCCCATGCTGCCTACACAGGTTCGACACTCGCTCCGGCGCGGAGTCGTGATACCGGCGAGTCCGCTCGCGCTCACGGCCGAGCGAAAGCTCGACGAGCGCCGTCAGCGGGCGCTCTGCCGCTACTACATAGCGGCCGGATCGGGCGGCCTGGCGATCGGAGTGCACACCACCCAGTTTGCCATCCGCGATCCGGGGATCGGGCTCTTTCGGCCGATACTCGAACTCGCCGCCGAGGAGATGTCACGCGCGGACGGGGGCCGTTGCGAGCCGCTCGTCCGGGTTGCCGGCATCTGCGGAGCGACCGAGCAGGCGGTTGCCGAGGCCGCGCTCGTCCGCGACCTCGGATACCACGCGGGGCTTCTGAGCCTCGCCGCCATGAAGGACTCCGACACCGACGGCCTCATATCGCACTGCCGCGCCGTCGCCGAGGTCATCCCGGTCGTGGGGTTCTACCTCCAGCCGGCAGTCGGCGGCCGGGTGCTTCCCTGCTCGTTCTGGCGCCGGTTCTTCGACATCCCGAACGTCGCCGCAGTCAAGATCGCGCCGTTCAACCGCTACCAGACGCTCGACGTCATCCGTGCGCTGGCTGAATCGGGCCGTGACGAAGTCTCGATCTACACGGGCAACGACGACAACATCGTAATGGACCTCCTGACGTCGCACCGGTTCATCGTAGGCGGCAGGCCGATAGAGCGCCGGATCGTCGGTGGGCTTCTCGGCCATTGGTCGGTCTGGACGGCGAAGGCGGTCGAACTGCTGGACGAGTGCCGCGCGCTGGTCGAAAAGGGTGGGGACGTGCCCGCGGAGATGATGCGCCGAGCGATCGAGGTCACCGACTGCAATGCCGCGTTCTTCGACGCGGCGAACGCGTTCGCGGGGTGCATCGCCGGCCTGCACGAGGTCCTGCGGCGTCAGGGTCTCCTGGAGGGCATCTGGTGCCTCGACCCTCGAGAGACTCTCAGTCCCGGCCAGGCGGCGGAGATTGACCGCGTGTATTCGGCCTATCCGCGTCTCAACGACGATGCCTTCGTCGCCGAGCATCTCGATGAATGGCTCGGCTAGAACTCCTGTTCGTACTGAGACCAACCCGTGATGCGCAGATTCACGATCATAGTGTCACTCCCGCTCCTCATCGCGGCGGCGAGGTTCGTTCCACTCGACCGTCTGCCGTCCACATGCGTCTTCTACCGCGTGACGGGCTACCCATGCCCGACCTGCGGCATGACGCGTTCGCTCGCGGCCCTCGCGCATCTCGACTTCGGCCGGGCGCTGTCCTTCAATCCCATCGCGGTCATCCTGGCGGCCTTCTTCGCACTGCTCTGGTCGGCCGCTGTCCATGAGATTCTGACCCGGAGGCGGACCAGGCTTCTCGACTGGATCAGGCCGCGCGTGCCGACCCTGGTTCTATCGTGCATCGGCCTGACTATCCTGTACGGCGTGTTGAGGATTGTCCTCGGATGACGGCAGGACAGTCTCGGCGATCGGTCGAATAGCAGTGGAGGGAGCATCGGGCGGATCGTATAGCCGGCTCGCGCGGAGGCGATGCATGAACGACAATCCGAACAGAACGAAGTGCTCGAAGTGCGGTGCGGCCAACTTCCCGTCGAGCACGACCTGCTGGCAGTGCGGCGAGCCGCTCTCCGTTGAGCAGCAGGAGCCTTCCGAGTCCGTTGTTACGGTCTCTTCCGATCCGCCGGTCCCCGCTTCGCCGACATACGTGCCGCCCGCCGACCGCAAGGAGACCGAGACTCTCGTCATAGTCGGATTCGTGCTGGGCGGCCTGGGGTTCTTCGGATGCTGTTGCTGTTGTTCGCCCTTGTGTTCCATCGCTGCGATAGTTCTTGGCGCCATGGCGCATTCCAAGGGCGACACCCGGGGTATGTGGGTCATCATAGTCGGCGCCGCGTCTCTCATCATCGGCCTGCTGCCGCTCATCTGGATGCCCTTCACCATGCCCTTCAAAGGGCCGTGGCCCGGGCCGTTCCCAGGGCCGTTTCCGGGACCGTGGAAGAATACATAGCTTGCGCGATTGCCGCGGATGTGCTTTAATAGCGACTCGTGCCTGCCGTGCACCTGCGACGGCAGGCTTCATTTTGAGCGGAACTAGCCCGCGTCCCACGCAGTCTAGAGATGCGGAGCGGCGCTCCCGATAATCTTGTCGCAGGTCGAGTATCTCCTGCCGCGGCGAGCGAGGCATCATCGTAGAATGGCCAAGTCACTGATCATAGTCGAGTCACCGGCTAAGACGCGCACCCTGAAAGGCTTCCTCGGGAAGGACTTCCAGGTCGAGGCGTCCATGGGTCACGTTCGAGACCTTCCCGCGCGGGAACTGGCAGTGGACGTGGACAACGGGTTCGAGCCGAAGTACGCGACCATCCCCGAACGGAAGGACGTCCTCAAGCGGCTCGGCGATGCCGCGTCGAAGGCCGACACCGTGTACCTCGCCACCGACCCCGATCGCGAGGGAGAGGCGATCGCCTGGCATCTCGAGCAGGCCCTCAGGCTCAAGGGCGCCAGGAGGATCACCTTCAATGAGATCACCCGGACCGCTGTCCAAGAGGCTCTTCGCCATCCGCACGAGTTGGACGCCCATCTTGTGGATGCCCAGCAGGCGCGGCGCGTCCTCGACAGACTGGTCGGCTACAAGCTCAGTCCTCTGCTCTGGAGCAAGGTCAAGAAGGGGCTCAGCGCCGGGCGAGTGCAGAGCGTCGCCGTTCGCCTGATCTGCGACCGCGAGCGTGAGATCGAGGCCTTCGTCCCTGAGGAGTACTGGTCGCTCACCGCCCGGCTTACCAAGCAGGAAGAAGATAAGCCATTCAACGCCAAGTTGATCGAGGAGAAGGGCCAGAAGATCAAGGTCGGGAACGAGGAGCAGGCGAAGAGCATCCTGGCCGACCTCGAAGGCGCAAGCTGGGTCGTTGCCGACGTCAAGGAACGCGAGCAGAAGCGCAACCCCGCGCCGCCGTTCATCACCAGCACCCTGCAGCAGGAGGCGTCGCGCAAGCTCGGGTTCTCGAACAAGAAGACCATGACCGTCGCCCAGATGCTCTACGAGGGCATCGAACTGGGCTCGGAGGGGCACGTCGGCCTGATCACGTACATGCGAACCGATTCGACCCGAATCGCGCAGGAAGCGGTCCACGAAGCCCGCGAATACATCCTCCAGACCTACGGCGGGGAATACCTCCCGGATGCGCCCAGAGCCTACAGGTCGCGAAAGTCGGCTCAGGAAGCTCACGAGGCGATCCGTCCCACATCGGTCGCCCGCCGGCCGGAGGACCTAGAGAGCGTTCTGAGCAAGGATCAGTTCCGCCTCTACAAGCTGATCTGGCAGAGGTTTCTCGCCTGCCAGATGGAGTCGGCGGTTCTCAACGTCGTCACCGTGGATATATCCGCGGGCGATTACACTTTCCGCGCGACCGGCTCGACCGTCAAGTTCCCCGGCTTCACGGTGCTCTATACCGAGGGCAAGGATAACGGCAAGGACGAAGAAGACGAGAACCAGCTTCTCCCCAAGCTCGCTAAGGATGAATTGCTCCGCCTGCTCGATCTGATCCCGAAGCAGCACTTTACCGAGCCGCCGCCGAGATACACTGAGGCCACTCTGGTCAAGGCGCTGGAGGAGAAGGGCATCGGCCGCCCAAGCACCTACGCCAGCATCATCTCGACGATCCAGGACCGCGAGTACGTTATACTCGCCGAACGTAAGTTCCGGCCGACCGACCTCGGATGCTCAGTGAACAACCTCCTGGTGAAGCACTTCCCCGGGATCATGGATGTTACGTTCACTGCCGGCATCGAGGACAAGCTCGACGAGATCGAGGAGGGCAACCTGCGGTGGCCTGTGCTCATGAGCGAGTTCTACGGCCCGTTCGAGCAAGCTCTGATCGAGGCGAAGGCGAACATGGAATCGCTCAAGAAGGCTCCGGTCCCTACCGACGAAGTCTGTCCGAACTGCGGCAAGCCCGTCGTGATCCGGGAGGGCAAGTACGGGCAGTTCTTGAGCTGCTCCGGCTTCCCGAAGTGTAAGACGGTCATCAACAAGAAGCTCGGCGACCCATGCCCCGTCCCCGGGTGCGGCGGCGTGTTGGTTGAGGAGTCGCCGGGCAGCGCCAACTACACGTGCGACAACTCCGAGTGTACCTTCGCCACCCGTGGTAGGGCCGAGAACGGCAACGGTCAGCCGGCGGAAGTCACCGACCAGAAGTGCCCGAAGTGCGGCAAGCCGCTCGTGAAGCGCCAGGGCAAGTACGGCGAGTTCCTCGGCTGCTCGGCCTACCCGAAGTGTAAGACGATCATCAACATCCGCAAGGAAGGCGAGCCCGACGGGCCGGCGATACCCTGTCCGGTGGAAGGATGCTCCGGGCGCGTCGTACAGAAGTTCTCGAAACGGGGCCCGTTCTATGGCTGCGACAGGTATCCCGACTGCAAGTATATCCATCCGGGGAAGCCTGTCGACCGCAAGTGCCCGACATGCGGCGGGATGCTCGTCGAGAAGGAGTTTCGCGGCAAACCCCAGGGAGTGAAGTGCATTGCCGAGGGCTGCGACTACAAGGAAGCGGCCCCGCAGGCCGAATGACAAGTCCTTACTCTCTGCGGTACAATGCTCTCAGACAACGACAGGCCTCGGAGCATTGGACCCCAGGACTCCATCACTCCAGTACTCCCGCGCCCCAGAGATAAGGAGACGCCATGTCCATCAAGCTCGCATTCGTCGGATTTCGCCACGCCCACATCTTCGACCTTTACAGCCGCGCGAATGAGTCGCCCGACTTCGAGATCGTCTCCGCCTGCGAGGAGGACTCCGAGACCCGTAAGGCGCTGGCTGAGAACGGGAAGGCTGAGATCACGCACGACGACTACCGCCGGATGCTCGACGACGTCGCCTGCGACGCGGTCGCGGTCGGCGACTACTACGGCAAGCGGGGAAGCATCATGCTGGAGGTGTTGAGGCGGGGCAGGCACGTCATCGCCGACAAGCCGATCTGCACGAGTCTGTCCGAGCTTCACCGCATCGCCTCGGTCTCCGCGCGGAAGAAGCTCAGCGTCGGGTGCATGCTCGACATGCGTGACAAAGGGCTCATGATCCGCATGAGGGAACTCGTCCGCGATGGAGCGATCGGCGAGGTCAACGGGATCGTCATCGGCGGCCAGCACCCTCTGCTCCTCGGCACGCGGCCCGGATGGTACTTCGAGCCGGGGAAGCACGGCGGCACCATCAACGACATCGGCATCCACGCCTTCGACCTCGTTCCCTGGCTTACCGGCAGGCGGTTCGCGGAGGTCGTGGCCGCCAGGAGTTGGAACGCCGTACCGAAGGACTTGCCGCACTTCCACGATGCGGGGCAGTTCATGCTGCGGATGGACAACGGCTGCGGGGTGATGGGCGAGGTCTCGTACTTCATGCCGGACTCGATGGGCTACACGCTCGATCTCTACTGGCGGATCACGCTGTTCGGCACGGAGGGCATTCTGGAGACGACCATCAACTCCGAAGCGATCATGCTTGCGAAGAACGGGGCATGCGAGCCGGAGATGGTTCCGCCCGCCGAAGGCGATCCCGGCGGGTACCTGCGGTCGTTCGGCGAAGAGGTAACTGCGGGTCGGACCGAGGGCGTCTCGACGGCCGACGCGCTCCGTGCGGCCGAGGTCGCGCTGACTGTTCAGTCCGCCGGCAACTCAGGCCGCTTCCCTGTAGCCTTGTGATCCCTGGGCGTGAGCCCGAGTTGCTCGGCTCGCCTCCAGCGAGGATGGCTCCACATCCATTGCTCGGGATGCAGGGCGACCTGCTCTTCGATGGTCCGAGTGATCAGCGCGGTGTTCTCCTGTATGTCGCGTTCCGTGTCGTCGGTGCGCACCAACTCCAGCGGTGGGAAGAACCTGATGTGATGATGGTTCTGCTCGTCGCGCATGATAAAAACCGGCACGATCGGCGCGCCCGTTCTCAGCGCGAGTACCGCAGGTCCGGGAGCGGCGGTCGCGGGGTGCCCGAAGAACTCGACCCAGACGCCGCCTTTCTGGATATTCTGGTCGGCGAGAATGGCCAGCCCCTCGTTTCGGCGGAGACACTGGATAGCCGCCCGGAGGTCGTCGCGTCCGATCGAGTGCATCCCGAAGCGTTCGCGGGCTTCGTTCACGAAGGCGTTTACCTGGGCATCGTTTGCCTCGCGGATTATCGCGTTGACCTTGTATCCGTCCGCGGCCATCCTTGCCGCAGTGAGTTCCCAGTTGTCGTAGTGGGCGGACATGACGATGACGCCGCGGCCCAGCGACATCGCCTGCTTCAGGTACTCCGCGCCGGACTCACTCGCAAGGTCCAGGATCTCCTCCCTGGTCATCACGGGGAGCCGCAGGAACTCTATCACCGTGCGGAAGAGGTTTCGGAAGGATTTCCACGCAATCTCCTCGCGCTCACGCGCGGAGTAGCGGTCGCCGAACGCGCGTCGCAGTTGGCGCACCGACGTCCTGCGCGGTGTGGGGTATATGCGGTATACTATGCGTGCCAAGCGGTCCGCCAGGCGGTAACCCTCGTCCGGAGACATCCGGCGCACCTTGCCGGTCAGCCACCGGAGAGCGCGCCTCACGAAGGCATTGACGACGGCCCTTTTCGCACGCTTGAACGCTTGATGAAGCCCGCCGGGAGGATTCGAACCGGAATCGCGCGTATCCGGCTGCGGAACTGCCATGGGTCTCCTCTATGGGAAGTATGAACGCTGAACGTGAACTCGTCGTGATAGGCGGCGGACTCGCCGGGGCGGAAGCCGCCTGGCAGGCCGCTGGCGCAGGCGTCCGCGTGCGCCTCTACGAGATGCGCCCGGTGAAGCAGACCCCCGTCCATGGCACCGGCCTCCTCGCCGAACTGGTCTGCAGCAACTCGCTCAAGTCCGACCTCCTCACCAGCGCGTCGGGTCTGCTCAAAGAGGAGATGCGCATCCTCGGATCGCTCGTGGTCGAGTGCGCGGATGCTAACCGGCTTCCGGCGGGGCAGGCGCTAGCCGTTGACCGCGACCGCTACGCCGAATGCGTGACAGAGCGCCTCTCTACACTACCAGAAATCACTCTCTTTCATCAAGAGGTGACGAAACTGCCGCCGGACGGTATCGTCATCATCGCATCAGGTCCGCTGACCTCCGAGGCGCTTGCCGAGGAGATCTCCCTGCTCACCGGCCGCGACTGCCTCTACTTCTACGATGCCGTCGCCCCGACGATCACCGCCGATTCGATTGACTACGATATCGTCTACCGGGCTTCCCGGTACGGCAAGGGCGACGCCGACTACCTCAACTGCCCGCTGACCGAGGACGAGTACAACGCCTTCTACGATGCCCTTGTCTCTGCTGCGCGCGTGCCCACCAGCGCCGTCGAGCCGATGAAGCTCTTCGAGGGATGCATGCCTGTCGAGGAGATCGCATCGCGGGGGCGTCAGACTCTCGCGTTTGGCCCGCTCAAACCGGTCGGCCTCGACGATCCGCGCACCGGCAAGTACCCGTACGCAGTCGCGCAGCTCAGGCAGGAGAACCGGGAGGGAACGCTCTGGGGACTCGTCGGGTTCCAAACGCGGCTCAAGTGGCCCGAGCAGGAGCGCGTCTTCCGCATGATTCCCGGCCTCCGCAACGCCGAGTTCGCGCGGTACGGGGTGATGCACCGAAACACCTACATCGAGTCCCCGCAACTTCTGCTGCCCACGATGCGAATGAGAACTCCCCTCCCCGCGAGCGGAGAGGGGTTGGGGGAGGGGTCGATCTTCTTCGCCGGCCAGATCACCGGCGTCGAGGGATATGTAGAGTCCGCCGCGATGGGCATCGTCGCCGGTATCAACGCCGCCCGCCTGATCAAGGGCCAGGAGCCGATCGTCTTCCCGCGCGAGACGATGATCGGCGCGCTCGCCGACTACATCTCGTCTCCGCAGACCACCGACTTCCAGCCGATGAACGCCAACTTCGGCATCCTTCCGAAGCCCGAGCAGCGCATCCGGAACAAGCGCGACCGCCAGGCCGTCCAGGTCGAGTACGCCCTGGGCGCGATCCGGCGGACGATGAGTGAGGTGCAGGCATGAAGATGCGAGGATACACCAATAACCCTGTCGAGATCAGCTTTGCGGGGACCATCCGTGAAGACTCCGCCGACGTCGAGATGGACGTCATATTCGTCGGGCCTTCCGGGGAGTTCCCGGTCCCCGCGTTCCGGGCGGGAGGAAACGCATTCCGCGTGCGGTTCTCGTCCCCGAATCCCGGCCGGTACACTTACCGAACGATTTGCTCGAGTGACGTCGGCCTTGACGGCCTCGCCGGCGAGCTTGAGATCGAGCCCTACGACGGCGAGAACGATCTCTACCGGCACGGGCCGCTCCGGGTCGCCGCGAACCGCCGCACCCTCGAGCACTCCGACGGTACTCCCTTCTTCTGGCTCGGCGACACCTGGTGGATGGGCCTCACGAAACGCCTCGACTGGCCGCACGGTTTCGCATCCCTCGCCGCCGACCGGGTCGCGAAGGGGTTCAACCTGATCCAGATCGTCGCCGGTCCGCTCCCCGACTTCGATGCCGAGGACGCCACATGGCATCCACAGCAGGCGAACGAGGGCGGCTGGCCCTGGGAGCAGGGCTGGGCGCGCATCAACCCCGAGTTCTACGACCTCGCCGATCGGCGCATCCAGTACCTGGTAGACCACGGCCTGGTCCCGTGCATCGTCGCCATGTGGGGCTTCTACCTGCCGTTCATGGGCATCGAGAGGGTCAAGCAGCACTGGCGGAATCTCGTCGCTCGGTACGGCGCGTATCCCGTCGTCTGGTGTCTTTGCGGCGAGATCGAGCTGCCGACCTACAGTCACCTCGCAAACACCGATGCGCTCGAGGCCGAGAAAGCCGCACAGATCGCCGGCTGGACGGAAGTCGCGCGTTATGTCAGAGCGCTCGATCCCTACCGCCGCATCCTCACCGTCCATCCCGCGTGGGCCCAAAGCGGGCGCGACGCGATTGCGGACGAGTCGTTGATCGATCTCGACCTCCTTCAGACGAGCCACGGGGGCCATGCAATCCTCGGTCGGACTATGGACAGGGTGAACGCATCGAATGCCAGGACGCCGCGCATGCCGGTGGTGAACGGCGAGCCGTGCTACGAGGGCATCATGGGCACCGCGTGGCAGGAGATGCAGCGGTTCGTCTTCTGGACGAGCGTGATGTCCGGCTCGGCGGGCCACACCTACGGCGCGCAGGGCATCTGGGCGATGAGTTCGCGCGACGAGCCGTTCGTCGGCTCGACGATGAACTGGGGCGAGGGCTTCTGGCAGGACGTAATGCACTATCCCGGCTCGGCGCAGGTAGGATTGGGCCGACGCTTCCTCGAACGGTATCCCTGGTGGCTCTTCGAGCCGCGGCCGGATCAGCTGGCGATCGGCATTCCCGGCAAGCTGAAAATCTTCTATCTCGCCGGCCAATGGGTAGATCCCAAGTTCGCCGGGGTCCGCGACAAGCGCATCGAGATCGAGCCCGACATCCAATACCGCGCGTACTTCTTCGACCCGCGCACGGGCGCTGATGTCGCAGTAGGACCGGTCGAGCCCGATGCCGACGGCACGTGGCCCGTTCCCCGAAAACCTACGATGGACGACTGGGTACTGGTGCTTGACGGCACATAGCGCCCGTCTGTTGGAAGGCGAACATGCCCTCTCCGTCGAATACCACCCTGAGAGGTTATCGGCCATGTGCAAGATGACAGCGGCGGCTCTGTCCCTGATACTCCTTAGCGGAGTCGCGCAGGCGAATCCGGAGGTGGCGGATACCGTGAACAGAGAGTTCGTTACAGTTCCGTTTACCAGCGTGACGGTAGATGATGTGTTCTGGGCGCCGCGATTGAAGACCAACCGCGAGGCCACGATCCCGTACGAGTACAAGCAATGCAAGGATACCGGCCGGATAGACGGCTTCAGGCCCGACTGGACACCCGGTGAGGGCCAGACGCGCCATATCTTCTACGACTCGGATGTCGCCAAGTGGATCGAGGCCGCGAGCTACTCGCTGGCGACTCATCCCGACCCGAAGCTCGAAGGGCAGCTCGACGAGCTCATCGCAAACATCGCGAGCTGCCAGCAGCCCGACGGGTATATGAACTCGTACTACGTTAACGTCGAGCCCTCCAAGCGCTGGACCAATCTGCGCGACTGCCACGAACTCTACTGCGCGGGCCACATGATGGAGGCCGCTGTCGCGCACTATCAGGCGACCGGCAAGCGCAGCCTGCTCGACATCATGTGCCGCTACGCCGACTACATCGCCAGCGTTTTCGGCACGGGCGATGGGCAGAAGCGGGGCTACTGCGGCCACGAGGAGATCGAACTGGCACTGGTCAAACTCTACCGCGCTACCGGCGAGAAGCGGTATCTAGAGCTGAGCAAGTACTTCGTTGACGAGCGCGGCCGGAAGCCCTACTACTACGATGCCGAGGCCGTCGCGCGGGGAGAAGACCCCGCGCAGTTCCACGGTAGATCCTACGACTACTGCCAGGCCGACAAGCCTCTCCGCGACCAGCGCGAGGTCACCGGGCACGCCGTCCGCGCGATGTACATCTACACCGCGATGGCCGACCTTGCGGGCGAATACGGCGACGAGACGCTCATGCCTGCGCTCAACAGCATCTGGGACAGCGTGACACTCCAGCGGATGTATGTCACCGGCGGCCTCGGTCCCTCCGCCAGCAACGAGGGGTTCACTACGCCCTACGATCTGCCGAATGAGTCCGCCTACGCCGAAACATGCGCCGCAATCGGCCTTGTCTTCTGGGCGCATCGCATGCTCGGTCTCGATTCCGACGGCAGGTACGCCGACGCGATGGAGCGCGCACTCTACAACGGCGCCCTGAGCGGCATCTCGCTCGACGGCACGAAGTTCTTCTACACGAATCCGCTCGCGAGCCACGGACAGCATGAGCGCCAGGGCTGGTTCGGCTGCGCGTGCTGTCCGCCGAACATAGCGCGCCTGATCTCGTCGGTCGGGGAGTACATCTACACACAGAGCGATAACGAAATCGCAGTTCACCTCTACGTCCAGGGCTCGGCGAAGCTCGAGATCGGTGGCCGAAATGTGACGCTTCACCAGAAGACCGAGTACCCGTGGGACGGCAAGGTGGCGATCACTCTCGATATGGCCAGACCTGCAACATTCGGCTTGAGGTTCAGGGTACCGGGTTGGTGCCCGTCGTGGAAACTGAAGGTGAACGGCAAGCCGGTTGCGTCCGAGCCCGATCTCGGCTACGTCAGGATCGAGCGCAGGTGGAGCGGCGGCGACACCGTCGAGCTTGACCTTGCGATGCCGGTCGAGCGCGTACACGGCCATCCGAAGGTGCAGGCGGACGTCGGCCGGGTCGCCCTTCAGCGCGGGCCGATCGTCTACTGCGTCGAGGGTATCGACAACGTTGGCGTTCCGATTGACGGGCTCATTCTGCCGAAGGGGTCCGAATTCAAGGCAGCATTCCGCAAGAACCTGCTCGGCGGTGTGACCGTCGTCACCGGCGCCGCTGAGTACGCCGACGGTTCGGCCTGGGACGGAACGCTATACCGTCCTTCCGAGCCGAAGACCAAGAAGTGCAAGATCACCGCCATTCCCTACTATGCCTGGTGCAACCGGGGCAAGGGCGACATGGCGGTGTGGATAAGGGAGTAGACTCCCAGTGGCCGTGCCTCAGTGCCGGCATATCTAGTCCGACCGGTCAGACGCATCCGATCCGTCCGACAGGCGGCCAGAACCGAAGAAAGGAACACCAACCGTGCCCAAGAAGATCGCATTCATCGGAGCAGGCAGCTTCGGGTTCACCAGGGGGCTCGTCCGCGACATCCTGACCTTCCCCGAGTTGTCAGACTGCACGCTCGCGCTCATGGACATTGATCCCGAGCGTCTCGAGTTCAGCAGGCAGGCGGTCGAGAAGATCGTCGCCGCCGGGAACTACCCCGCGAAGGTCGTCGCCACCACGAATCGCAAGGAGGCTATCGAGGGCGCGGACGGCGTCCTGATCACGATCCTGCAGGGCGGACCTCAGGTCTTCCGCACCGACATCGAGATCCCGAAGAAGTACGGCGTGGATACCAACATCGGCGACACTCGCGGCCCTTCGGGCATCTTCCGCTCGCTGCGCACGATCCCGGTCATGCTCGATATCGTCTGCGACGTCGCCAGGTACGCCCCCAAGGCGACCGTCCTCAACTACACGAACCCGATGGCGATGCTCTGCCGGGCGATGCAGGGCAGGTTTCCGAAGCTGGCCATAAGCGGCCTCTGCCACAGCGTGCAGGGCACGGCGATGATGCTCGCCAACTGGATTGGCGCTCCCTATGAGGAGGTCACCTACCACTGCGCGGGCATCAACCATCAGGCATGGTACATTGACTTCAAGTGGAACGGCGATGACGCCTACCCGAAGATCCGGGAGGCCGTCGAGACTCGTGAGGACATCTACAACGCCGAGCAGGTTCGAAACGAGTTGTTCCTCCACTTCGGCTACTACATCACCGAGTCGAGCGGCCACAACTCCGAGTACTGCGCCTGGTTCCGCAAGCGCCCTGACCTCATCGAGAAGTACTGCACGACGGGCACCAACTGGAATCCGGGTGAGTACGCGTACATCCTGAACGAGTACCTCCGGCGCGAGGATACCTGGCGCGACAACATCCAGGCGGAGCTCGACAAGCCGATCAACCTGGCGCGCGGGCATGAATATGCGGCCAGCATCTTCAATGCCATCTTCGGCGACGGAGCGCTCTTCGAGTTCAACGGCAACGTCCGGAACTTCGGTCTGGTCGACAACCTGCCCGCCGGATGCTGTGTCGAGGTGCCGGTCATGGCCTCCAGGCGCGGCCTCGATCCGATCGCGGTTGGCCCGCTTCCTCCTCAGTGCGCGATGCTCACCGGTCTGAGCGCCCAGATCGAGGAACTTGCTGTGGACGGCATCATGACCGGCGACAAGGACAAGATCCGCCGGGCGATCTACATGGACCCGCTGACTTCCGCGGTGTGCAGCCTAGAGGAGATCAAGTCAATGGTCAACGAGATGTTCGAGGCCAACGCGGAGTACTGGCATCCGCTCGACGGCACGGGCGTCGCGCTCTGCGACGGATGGGACACGGACGGTTAGGGGATTGGAGTGATGGAGTGGCGGAGTGACGGGTATCCGGTACTCCGCCACTCCGTGCTTCCATCATGCATCAAGAGCTCGATCGCTTCATCAGCTATCTGCAGGTCGTACGCAACGTCTCCTCGAATACGATCAGGGCATACTCGGCGGACATCGCCCAGTTCGTCGGCTTCCTGGAGGACGAGGGCATCGGCTCGTCTCCCGGCGAGGTGGACTCCCGGGTCATGCGGAGGTATTTCGCCCGCCTCCAGCGCGGCGGGAACGGGAAACGGACGATAGCTCGCAAGATGGCCTCCTTGCGGGCGTTCTTCAGGTATCTCGTTCACAAGAAGCTGATGAGTGCGGACCCGATGCTCGGACTTTCCGGCCCGAAGCTCGACAAGCGCCTGCCGAAGTTCCTGCGCCCGGAGCAGATAGAGGCGCTGATGCTCCGTCCCGACACGACCACAACATCGGGCGCTCGCGATGCGGCGATCCTGGAAGTCATCTACGCGACCGGTTGCCGGGTTGGAGAGGTCTCAGGGATGAATCTGCTAGACCTGGATCTCGGCGCGGGCGAGATCAGGGTGCTGGGCAAGGGATCGAAGGAGCGCGTCACGCTCATCGGCCGCGCGGCACAGGAGGCGCTCTCGGGGTATATACAGAATGCACGCCCCAAGCTCCTTGCGAAGCGGAAGGACGGCGCGGACGAGCAGGCGCTTTTCCTGAACAGGGACGGCGGCCGGCTGACGGCGGGCGGTATCGCCCGGATGCTCGACAAACACTTTGGGGCGGTGAGCGGCGAGCTGAAGATCAGCCCACACGTCCTGCGGCACACATTTGCGACTCATATGCTCGAGAACGGCGCGGACCTCCGCTCGATCCAGGAGCTGCTCGGACACTCGAGCCTCTCGACGACGCAGATTTACGCTCACGTCACCCGGGAGCGCCTCAAGCAGGTCTACGAGCAGGCCCACCCCCGGGCGCTGGAGGAGAAATGACTGCACACGCAACCACGATCGTCGCGGTTATGCACAACGGCAAGGTCGCCATGGCGGGCGACGGTCAGGTGACTATCGAGAACCAGATCATGAAGGCCGGCGCGAAGAAGGTCCGGCGGATGCACGACGGCAAGGTGCTTGCAGGGATCGCCGGTTCGGTCGCCGACGCCTACACGCTGTCGGACAAGTTCGAGGCGAAGCTCGAGGAGTCGCACGGCAACATCCTGCGCGCCGTGCGGGAGTTTGCGAAGGAGTGGCGGACGGATCGGATACTGAGGAGGCTCGAGGCGCTGATGATCGTCGCCGACGCCGAGCACGTGCTCGTCCTCTCCGGCAGCGGCGAAGTGATCGAACCGGACGACGGTATCGCGGCGATCGGATCGGGTGGGGGATATGCCCTAGCGGCGGCCCGCGCCCTGATGCGGCACTCGAACCTGACCGCCCAGCAGATCGTCGAGGAGGCACTGCGCACCGCCGCCTCGATCTGCGTGTACACGAACGAGAACATCACGGTGGAAGCGCTGTGACGTCGGACATGTCTGACAAGTCCGACTCCACTCGAAGAGGCAAATATGGAAGACCTTACCCCGCGTGAGATCGTCGCGGAACTCGACAAGTATATCGTCGGCCAGGACAAGGCCAAGCGCGCGGTGGCAATCGCCCTCCGAAACCGCCATCGGCGCCGGCTGCTCGGGGAAGACATGCGCGAGGAGGTCATCCCGAAGAACATCCTCATGATCGGCCCGACCGGCATCGGAAAGACCGAGATCGCCCGCAGGCTCGCGCAGATCGCCCGTGCCCCGTTCGTCAAGGTCGAGGCCACCAAGTTCACCGAGGTCGGGTACGTCGGCCGCGACGTGGACTCGATGGTGCGCGACCTCGTCCAGCTTGCGGTGCGGATGGTCGAGACCGAGAAAGTTGCCGAGGTCCAGGACCGCGCCCGCGAACTTGCCGTCGAACGAATACTCGACATCATGGAGCCGCTGCCGTCTCGCGAGGATGAGCGCCCGGCGCATGGGAAGGAAATGGAGGCCGCAAGCCAGTTCCTAGGGCAGTTGTTCGGCGGGCGAGTTCCAGGCCAGGCAGAGCCCGAGCCCGAACCGGTGGCGGAGGATGAGCATCAAGTTGCCGAGCGCGAAGCCCTCGAGCGGGAGCACCTCAAGCGCAAGGAGAGGATCAGGGCGAAGCTCCGAAAGCAGATCGAGGACGGCTTGATTGACGATAAGCGCATCGAGATCGAGGTGGAGGAGACCGGCGGCACCCCGTTCCTCCAGGTCTTCAGCGGGCAGGGCATCGAAGAGATGGGCATGGACATGCAGGGCATGCTCGGCCCGATGATGCGCCGACGGAAGCAGAAGTCGGTCACGGTAGGCGAGGCGAGAGAGGTACTCGCGCAGGAGGAGGCCGGGAAACTCGTGGACCACGACCAGATCGTCCGCGAGGCAGTTGACCGCACGGAGCAGACCGGCATCATCTTCGTGGACGAGATGGACAAGATCGCGGGGCGGGAGAAGGGCGGCGACAGCGGCCCCCAGGTCTCCCGCGAGGGTGTCCAGCGCGACATACTGCCGATCATCGAGGGTTCGACCGTCGTCACGAAGTACGGCCCGGTCCGCACGAACCACATCCTCTTCATCGCGGCCGGCGCGTTCCACGTCAGCAAGCCGTCGGACCTCATCCCGGAGCTTCAGGGCCGCCTGCCGATCCGCGTCGAACTAGACAGCCTGACCGAGGCCGACTTCAAGCGCATCCTGACCGAGCCGAAAAACGCGCTGGTCAAACAGTACAGCGCGCTGCTCTCGACCGAAGGCGTGACCGTCCGGTTTGCGGACGACGCGGTGGACGAACTCGCGCGGATGGCCGCCGAGGTCAACTCGCAGATGGAGAACATCGGCGCGCGGAGACTGCACACGGTGATGGAGCGCCTGCTCGAGGAGCTCTCGTTCGACGCGTCGGAGCTTGCCGGTCACGAGGTCAGCATTGATGCCGAATACGTCCGCGACAAGCTCGAAGGCATTCTCAAGAACGAGGACCTGAGCAAGTACATACTGTGAGAATGGAGTGGTGGAGATATGGGTTCCCAGTACTCCGCTGACCCCATGAGGTACAATGCCGCTATGAACCGAAAACGCCATCTCATCCTCGCAGCAGCGTTGGCCGCAATTGTGATCATCACCAGAGGGGGTACCAAGCCAGTGGATATCAAGCCCACTGACAGCAAACGGCTCGTGATCGGGTACTTCTGGATTCCCGGCAAGTCCGACCGGTCCGCGTATCCGTGCATCCGTGAGAACTACAACGTGCTGACCCACGTCTGCCCGACCCGCGTCGCCATCGCCGACACCGACGGCAACGTGAAGTGCGGCAAGGATAACTACCTCCTCGCCTTCGCGAAGGAGAAGGGCCTGGGCGTTCTCCCGCTTGTCGCGAACGGCGAGTTCAGCAAGGAGATCGCCCACGAGGTGCTGATAGACCCGGCAAAGCGCGCGAAGGTGATAGACCAGTTGCTGAAGATCACACTCGACTGGAAGTGCCCGGGCATCAACATTGACATCGAGAACCTTCCGAAGGAAGACCGCCCGCATCTCAGCGCCTTCATGAGCGAGCTTGCCGACAAGTTCCATGCGAAGAAGCTGCTCGTCACGATTGACGTCCCCGCGAAGACCCGTGACGCGCCCGAGGCGGAGTGGGCGGGTCCGTTCGATTACGTGGCGCTCGGGAAGTCCTGCGACCTCGTGATGCTGATGGCCTACGACGAGCACTGGAGCGCGGGCAGTCCTGGTCCGATCGGCTCGGCCCCTTGGGTGCGAAGGGTGCTGGAATATGCGACGAGCGTCATCCCTCGCGAGAAGGTCGTGCTCGGAGTTCCCTTCTACGGCTACGACTGGCCTGAGCAGGGCAGGGCGAAGTCGCACACCACCAAGTCGGTGGAGGCCCTGATTGCGAAGGTGAAACCGGAGATCAAGTGGGACGACGAGGGGAAGTACCACTGGTTCACGTATACCGCCGAGGACGGCGTGAAGCGCGAGGTCTGGTACGAGGACCCCGACAGCCTCAAGCACAAGGTTTCGCTCGCGCAGGAGTACGGTGTCGCCGGCATCTCCATCTGGCGGCTCGGCGACGAGCATCCGGATTACTGGAAGCTCCTCGCCAAGTACCGCAAGGGCGAAAGTATCCTCAAGTAGACAAGCAGGCAGGGTCGGAGTCCGGCTCCGGCCCTGCCCTTGTCGATCCCTTGAGCGTCTGCGTTGCGGTCAGCCGATCTGCACGGTCGACTTGAGCGTTTCAGTTCGGTCAGTTTTCTCCCACGGAACGCCCTCTCTACCGAAGTGACCGTAAGCCGAAAGCGGTGTGTATATCGGTCTCCGCAGGTCGAGCGTCTCGATGATCCCCGCCGGGCTCAGATCGAAGTGCTCTCGGATCAGGCCGGCGAGCGCCTTGTCGGGTATCGCACCCGTGCCGAAGGTCTCCGCCTTAAGCGAGAACGCATTCCTGTCGCCTATGCCGTATGAAACCTGGACTTCGCAGCGCTGGGCCAGGCCAGCCGCCACGACATTCTTCGCGACGTACCTCATCATGTAGGCGGCCGAGCGGTCGACTTTCGTCGGATCCTTTCCGCTGAATGAGCCGCCCCCGTGCCGGGCATACCCTCCGTAAGTGTCCACGATGATCTTCCTCCCGGTGAGTCCGGTGTCGGCCCCGGGTCCCCCGACCTCGAACGACCCGTTCGGGTTCACTCGTACGATCGTATCGTGGTCGATCTGAATCACAGGGCTCACGACCGCAGCGACGACCTCCCGCCTGAGCGTCTCGAGATCGACGTCCGGCGAGTGCTGCGCCGATATCAGGACCTTCGCGACCCTGACCGGCCGGCCGGAGTCATCGTACTCGACCGTGACCTGCGTCTTGCCGTCCGGCCTCAGATAAGGCAGGATGCCGGATTTGCGCACCTCCGCGAGCCGGGCCGCCAGCCTGTGCGCAAACACGATCGCCGTAGGCATCAGCTCCGGCGTCTCGTCGCAGGCGTATCCGAACATCATACCCTGGTCCCCGGCGCCTCCGCCGTCCACCTGGTCGTAGATCTCGCACGCCTGCTGCCGCAGGATCACTTGGAACTCCGCCGAGTCGCAGTCGAAGCCGTCGTCGGCGCTCCCGTACCCGATTGACTCGATCGCTTCCCGCGCTATCCTTCGCGCGTCGAGTTCCGAATCCATGCTGACCTCGCCGCCGATCACGACCAACCCCTTAGTGATGAAGGCCTCGACGGCAGATCGAGTCGTAGGGTTGCGGGCGAGCAGCGCGTCCAGGATGGCGTCCGCGATTCTGTCTGCGACCTTGTCGGGATGCCCTTCGGTGACTGATTCGGATGTGAACATGTTCACTTGTGTTACTCTCCTCTTTGTAGTGGTAGATCGGACAGGCTACTCCCTGCCAAACGTCCAGAGCGCGCCTGCGACAGCGTCCTGGATCTCCTCGTCTTCCTCAACTGCCCCAAGCGCCTCAAGCGGTTCGATCGCGCGATCGTCGCCCGAGATTTCAAGCGCCTCTACCGCTTCGAGGCGCACCTTGCGGTCTGCATGGCCGAGTGATTCGATGAGCAGCGGCACCGCGTGCGGGTCCCGCAGCCGATTCAACGCCTGCGCGACGGCCCATCGCCCGTCTGGGTCCATTCTTTCAGCCGCAGCGAGAAGCGGCTCCGCCGCTCGAGTGTCGCCGATACTTTCCAGCGCTTCCGCGGCGGCAGTTCGCAGACGGTCTGTCCCATCGGCGAGAACCTGAAGGAGCGGCTCCACAGCCCGTGCATCGCGGATCTCGCCGAGCGCCGATGCCGCGCCGCGTCTCACCAGATCGCATGTGCCGGACAGGGCCTCGATCAGCGCCCCGACCGCGCGGCAGTCTCCGATCCTGCCGAGAGCCGCCGCGGCGCTCGACCTCACGCCGTCGTCTGCGTCCCTGAGCGACCGGATGAGTGGCTCCACCGCATCTGCATCTCTGATCTCACCCAGTGTGTTAGCGGAACCCCCGCGCACGTCGCTGCAGTCGTGCCCCAGCATGGCGATCAGCCGCGGCACGGCCTGACCGCCCGCCGCTGCAACCTGCTTCCACTCGCCGAGGGCCAGTGCCCTCAAGAATGGAATCTCGGGGACGTGAATCCTGCCGAGCGCATCGGCGGCGGCTCGCCGGACGATGATGTCCGGATCGCTCAGTGCCCCGATCAGGGCATCCGCGGCCTCGGCGGCGCCGATCCTGCCCAGCAGTTCGGCCGCGGCGCACCGGACGTTCCAGTCTCCGTCGGCCAGGCAGCCGATGAGCGGCTGGACGACACGTTTCTTCGGGCGGGTGCGGAGTCTCCTGGCAGCGGCCGAACTCACCTCCCTGTCCCAATCGTGCAGGTCCGCGATCAGGGCCGGCACATCCTTATTCGTCTTCAGAGCGAATAGATCGACCAGCCGCGCCTCACACCATCGGTCGGTGACCGCACCGTAATACCACTGCAGGTCCGGGTAGAACTCGGACGACACCTTGGCGAAGGAGAACAGGCTCTCGAACTCCTCCATGCTGGTGCCGTGAATGAGTTGAGATTCGAGATAAGGGATCACCAGGCTGGTCCACTCGAAGTTACCCGACTCCCCCATGCCCTGCCACATGGAATTGACTGTGCCGTCCATCAGCCTGATGAGTTCGCCGAGGGTCAGCGGCTGCACAGTGTACTCCGGCGATATCTCGTACTCGCGCTCGTCCTCGGGGTATTCATCGACTACCCGGTAATTCCAGCCCTTGGGTGTGCGCCTCGCGCGGAAGGAGACCACGTCGCCCAGCGTGGATTGAAGCGACAGCCGGGCGATCTCGACCTCTCCGGCCGACGTCGGAGGCAGGAACTCACCTCCCATGAATGACGGGTGTACTCGTCCCCATTCCTTGCGCTGTTCCTCCGACAGGCGTTCCTGTTGCAGAAACTCGCTCAGTTCGTCGTGCCGGCCTTCCTGCAGCAGTTTCAGGGCAAGGTCCCGCCTTGCGGTTCCCTGGATCGACGCGATCACCCCTCGCAGCGCGTTCTCGGCTGCGTCGTACGGTGCCGGCCGAAAATCGAAATCGACGGTTGCGCCGGCACATCTCGTGGCGGCGGTGGCAATGTCCGCGTACATTTCTTATGCTCCTCTCTCGAATCGAGTGTTGATGAACGCCCGGGCCAGCTTGTTCCTCGCGAGCATCCAGGCAGACAGGTTCACGACGACGCCCGACCTGTGAAGCATGTTAGGCCAGAATGCGGTGTGAGCGACCGAGCAGGGACCCGCGGTACACCATGCTCCGAAGAACGGAGGGGCATCGACCGCCCGGGCTTCAATCAGGTTCAGTTCCTCTGCCGTCCGGTGTTCCTCGCCCTCCGAAACGACTGCGGGCAACTCCAGCTTGCAGAGCAGCCCGTTTCCCAGCACGGGATGCTCTGCGACGGACGAGAACGTCAGCAGGCTTGTCACGTCTCCCAGGACGGCCGAAACCGCTCCTGGCTCCCAGGGAAACTCGACCACCAACCCGGTGTCGTCGCCGTTCGCGATAAGCCGCGCACGCCTGAGCATCTCCTCAGCGAGCTTGAAGTCCGCCGCGCCCCAGCAACTGGGGTTGTTCTCTCCCGGCAGCGTCGGCAGATCCTCGGATCTTCCGGGTGACAGGAAGCGCGCGGGCGCGCTCACGCTGGTGCCTTGGACGAGAGCTGCGGTGCCCACGATCGGAAGCAGAAGATGCCAGGTGCTCTCCTGCCCCCTGTAGAGGGAGAGGCGGCTGATAATGCTGACA
The DNA here is from genome assembly GCA_017993055.1 of Armatimonadota bacterium. Classification (NCBI taxonomy): domain Bacteria; kingdom Bacillati; phylum Armatimonadota; species Armatimonadota bacterium. The sequence continues at coordinate 33,307 of JAGONM010000008.1, read as the reverse complement.
GCCCGTGATTCGCGGTGGCGGATCAGTGCGCCGAGCGAGGCGAACCTGTTCACTGAGTCGATCATGTCGTCGTCCATGACGACTCCCACCGGGTCCGGCAACTCCGTCCGCACTGTGACTACCTCATAGACCCCTTCGTCCGTTCGCGGTTCAAGAGGTGCGGACTTCACAAAGGACCGGCCGAGCACGGATGGGACCTCGCAACTGTCTGGACGGGAGTCCACCGCGCCGACGGCCTCTGCCAGCATTTGAACAAACTTCGATTCCTCCACGAGGCTACACACTTGTTCGACCTCCGATACTCCCGTTGTCCCACACTCTTCGAAGAAGCTCTGCATCCGATTCCGTCCAGACGGTGGCGAGGTGTGTCTGCCAGACGTGCAGAACCGCCGGTTGGGCTTCCGGGCGGCACGCCGGGGTCGGCATTCTGGGGCTCCCACATCGTGCTTGAGAGCGGCCCTTGTTCGATTCGGTTGCGGGGCAGGTCCAGTTACTCATTTGGTGCTCCTTTCTCTTTCATCCGACGTGCGGATGGGATATGGCAGCACCAGGGGCAAACAAAAAGCCATCGCATCTATGCGATGGCCGTGGAGACATTTGCGGATTCTTCTTCGAGACTACTTTTCGAAAGCCTTCGCTTTCGCACATCGAGGGATCTCTCCCCCAGGGCACCGCTGCCGTCTCCAGGCCGGTTGCCAGTCCTGACTTTCGCCAGAACATTCCTGATGCACCAGTACTATACCACAGTGGTTCGAAATTGTCAACGGTTTTTTCGGCGCCACTGCCGCCGCCCCAATCCCCCTACTCCACTCCGCACCATTCCATCATGAAGTCCGTCACCACCTGCGCCGCGGCCACCATCTCAGAAACCGCGATCTGCTCGCACTCCGCATGCGCGTAGCAGATATCGCTCGGCCCGAAGACGACGGTCGGCATCCCGCCGCGGTGGTAGAAGAGCCGCGCGTCGCACGAGGCGGTCATCCCGAAGACCTCGGTCGGGCCGAGGACCCGCTCGGCGGATGCGTGGAGCATCTTCACCATCGGGTGATCGGGATCGGTGCGGTACGCCTCGTTGTGCAGGCGGTTGAACGTGAGGGAGTAGTGCTCCTTCGCCCACTCGCTTGCGCCGGCCTCGATTGCCGCTCGGACCTCGTCTCGCACCTCCGCGAGCCGCTTGTTCGGCAGGAATCCGATCCCGCCCTCGACCGTGCAGTTCGGCGCGACCATCGAAGGCCACTCGCCGCCGCGGATCGTGCCGAGGTTGACCTTGACCGTGCCGCCCGGGTCGGGGAAAAGCGGGTCGCCGTGAGACCCCGCGACAAGCTCCTTCTCGTATTCCCGCATGATGTCGAGTATCGCCGTCGTCTCGTCAATCGCGTTGACGCCCTCGCGCCATCGGCCCATGTGAGTCGCCTTGCCCTCTACCTCGAGCTTGAACCAGACCGCGCCCCGGTTCGAGGGGGCGATCCTCAAGCCCGTCGGCTCGAGTATCAGCGCGGCGTCGGCGCGGTAGCCGTCGAGAATCGCGGAGAGGGCGCCGTTTCCGCCGGCCTCCTCCTCGATCACGAACTCCGCGATCACGTCGCCCTTCAGCCGTACTCCCGCCGCCCTTAGCGCCTGCAGGGCCAGGATGATAGTTACGCATTGCCCCTTCGCGTCGCACGCACCCCGGCCGTAGATGACGCCGTCCTCGATGCGCGGGGCGAACATGCCCTCGTCGCAAGGAACGGTATCCATGTGCGAGTTCAGCAGGATGCTCCTCCCGCCGCCGGTCCCGGGAATGATCACGATGACGTTGCCCCGGCCGTCGTAGCCCTTGTGGCCGGGTACGGGGGTGTGGTCCTCATCGTCCTCGATGCCTTCGAGGATCGGGATGAGCCGTGTGTCGAAGCCCAGGCCCTTCAAGTGCTCCGCGAGGTACTTCTGTGCTTCGGCTTCCTCGCCAGTGACGCTTGGAATCGCCATGAGCCTGCAGAGGAGATCGGCGGCCTCGTCGGCCATTCGCTCGACGTGTGAGGATACTTCGGCTCTCATGGTATGTGCTCCCTGATGCCCGAGAGGGGCGGGTCTTGCTCCAGGAAGTCCTTTCCCGTGCCGACCGGCGAAATTCCTGCATGTCTCTGCCGACGAGGCAAAACCTTTGTAGGATCTGCCGCGTCTAACTGGGTGAGACCGAGCGATGTCAACCCCCCGGACCGAGTATCAGTCGCTTTTCGAACTACACGGAAAGGCAGGGTTGAAGATGGCCGGCGCTTCTCGTTCTTCCGGATTGCAGGACCGCAGACGCTCGCGCGAGCGCGGACACATTCATCTGATATCGTTGGGCGCCGTGTTGATCCTCTCTGCGCTCAGCCTCAGGGCATCCCCGTTCAGGCTCGGGGTGGTCGTCGGCGAGTCTATGACCCCGACTCTGTCGCCCCACAAAGTCTTCATGCTCGACAGGAGCTTCTACGAGCACGCGACTCCTACGCGGGGTGAGATCGTGGTCGCCGAAGCGAACGGTGAGACCTGCGTCAAGAGGGTTGCCGCCGGCCCCAGGGAGGACCTCTGGCTTCTGGAGTACAAGGGCGAGCTGTCCGGGTACTCGGAGGTCGTCAGGCCGCACGATCTGACACGGACACGGAGTCTGGTTGAGCGCTACCCGCGGATCGGTCAGTTGCGCCGCGTCACGGTGCCCGAGGGACGGGTATTCCTGGTTGGCGACGCGCAGAACCTCTCGTGGGACAGCCGGAACTACGGGACCGTGCCCGTTTCGTCCATCATGGGAAGGGTGTTTCCGCTGACCGCGAAGGCCTCGCGGTCGCTTGGGGCCGCTCCATGGCGTACATGATGTGGACGACTCAGCGCTTCCGGACCGCGTCCCAAAGCACGCAGGCGGTGTGCTTCACGGTTCGCGGAGATCGTGCATAGTGGAGCATCTCGTCGAGCTGCATCACGCATGACGGGCAGCCCGTCGCGATGACATTCGCCTCCGCCCCAACCATGTTCTCCGCCTTCCGCGCGCCGATGTCCCTCGACAGATCGGGGTAGTAGATGCTGAACGCCCCGCCACCTCCGCAGCACCTGTCCGCATCCGCCATCTCCACGTACTCGACGCCGGGCAGCGATGAGAGCAGTTGTCTCGGCGGCGTGCGGACGTTCATGCCGCGCGCGAGGTGGCACGGGTCGTGGTACGTGAGCAGAAGATCCTGCTCCGCCGCGCCCTCGAGTTCGCTGATACCCAGGCACTCCGTGAGGAACTGCGAGATATCGTAGACCCTGGACGATATGTTTTCCGGCACTTCGATCCCCAGTGTCTCCCGCCATTCCTTCTGCCACGTCAGTCCGCACGACCCGCAGGCCGTGACGATTGCGTCCACATCCAGCTCTTCGAAGGCGCGCAGGTTCTGCCGGGCGAAGTACGACGCCCCGGTGAAGTCCCCGGAGTTGAAGATCGGAGTGCCGCAGCACATCTGGCCCTTGGGTATGACGACCTCGACGCCGTGATGGGTCAGCAGGCCGACGACCGCCTCGCCGATCTCGGGCAGTATCAGGTTGCCCGCGCATCCGACGAAGTAGGCTACCCTCGCCTTACGGTTCGGGACCTCCACGACCTCCGGCACGCGCTCGAGGAACGGCTTGAGTGCGAACATCGGCAGCTTCTTGTCAGTCTTCATGCCCATCAGCGGGAGCGCGAGCCTCGCCGGGCTCCAGCGATGGTTGATCAGGGTCGCGCGCTGGAGCAGGCCGATCAGCTTCGCCCCGCCGGGAAACATCCTCCGGGCACGCATGGCGTGGCGAAAGATCAGGCGTTTTGCCAGGGGGAGGCCTCTCTCCGTGACGAGCTGGTTGCGGGCGTTCAGGACGACTTCATTCGGGGCCACTCCGCTCGGGCACTCCTCCGCGCAGGCTCGACAGTTGAGGCACTTGCCGATGATATCCCGATAGCGTGGCGTCAGTTCGACCTCATCCCGGGTCAGCCCGCGCACCAGGCGCACTCTCGCCCGCGGCGAGTTGCTCTCCGCGCCGAGTTCGCGCAGTACCGGGCAGACCGCGTTGCAGCTCCCGCACTTCATGCAGCGGTAGGTCAGTTCATCGAGCGTCTCGTACATGATGAGGATGGACCGTCAGTCCGCGAACATCTTTCCGGGGTTGAGGATCCCCTTCGGGTCGAGCGCCTTCTTGATCTCGCGCATCATCTGCATTGAGCCCTTGCCCATCTCCAGCGGGAGGTAGCGCGCCTTCGTGAAGCCGATGCCGTGCTCGCCTGAGACCGTCCCGCCGAGTCCGAGCGCCACACGGAAGATCTCGTCAACCGCTTTCTCGACCCGTTCCATCTCCTCGGCGTCCCGCTCGTCGGTCAGAATCGTAGGATGCAAGTTGCCGTCGCCCGCGTGGCCGAACGTGCCGATCGTCAGGTTGTACTCCCTGGCTATCCGGTTCACCTCATGGACCATGTCGGCCAGATTGCTCCGGGGAACGGTCGCGTCTTCCAGGATCGTGGTCGGCCGCACCCGCGCCAGGGACGCCAGTGCGGCGCGGCGGCCTTCCCATATCCGGTCGCGCTGTGCGGATGACGAAGCCGTCTGGACGTCGTTAGCACCGTGCCGCTTCAGGACTATCTCGCAGACTTCCGCCTCCTCCTCGACCTGCGACCTCGCGCCGTCAACCTCCAGGAGCAGCAGGGCGCCTGCGTCCACCGGCAGCCCGAGCTTCTTGTAGTCCTCTACCGTGCGGATCGTCATATTGTCCATGAACTCGAGCGTGGCTGGCATGATCCCTGCGCTGATTATGCCTGACACCGCGCGCGCGGCGCTCTCCGGGTCGGCAAACGACGCGAGCATCGAGCGGCGGCTCTTGGGCATGGGGAGCAGCTTGACAACGATCTTGGTGAATACCGCGAGAGTACCCTCCGAGCCGCAGAGCAGGCTCACGAGGTCGTATCCGGAGACCGACTTGAGTGTCTGCGCCCCGGCGTGGAACGGCTCCCCGGTCGCGGTGACCCCTTCGATCTGCTTCACGTAGTCGGTCGTCACGCCGTACTTGATCGCCAGCAGGCCGCCCGCGTTCTCCGCGACGTTGCCGCCGATGGTCGAGACCTTCATGCTCCCCGGATCCGGCGGATAGAGGAGCCCGACCGCCTGCACCGCGGCGTTCAGATCGGCAGTCACGGTTCCGGTCTCGACCGTCGCGAGCAGGTTCTCGCGGTCAATGTTGAGGATGCGGTTCATCCGGCTCATGTCCAACACGATCCCGCCGGCGACGGCGACCGATCCGCCGCTCAGTCCAGTCCCGGCTCCTCGCGGGATGACCGGGATGTTCTCGCGGCATGCGAACGACACGACCGCAGAGGTCTCGTCGAGTTTCCCCGGACGGACGACCGCGTCCGGCCGGTGCTCGACGTGCTGGGCGTCGTAACCGTAGGCGATAAGGTCTTCCGGCTCCGACAGGACGTTTGCCTTTCCTGCGATCTGTTCGAGTTCCGTGCTGATTGAGTTCGTCATGTTCCTGTTCGGGCAGGATACGGCCCGATGTCCATAGAAGCATTACTTGCCACATCGTATCAGGTTGCGCGGCAACCGTCAACGATGGCGGACTATCGAAAGGAGAGCGGCCGATGCAGAACTCACCCCTGGACAAGGACGAGCGCCTGTGGGCGATGCTGTGCCACCTGCTGGCGTTTGCCGGGCTGGTCGGCATTCCGTTCGGCAATATCCTGGGGCCTCTCGTTGCGTGGCTCGCGAAAAAGGACCAGTATCCGCTTGTGGACGACCAGGGCAAGGAGTCGCTGAATTTCCAGATCAGTGTCACGATCTATGGCGTCGGCCTTGCGGTGCTGGCCGTGCTCGCGGTCATCTCGATCATCGGCATATTCATCCTGCTTCCCGCTATCGTGCTGGTCGTCGGGATCTGGTGGGTAGTCGAGGCGGTACTCATCGTGATGGCGGCGATCAAGGCCAACGAGGGGGAGCGCTTCCGCTATCCGATCACGATTCGCTTCCTTCAGTAGCTTCTAGTCCTGGCGGGAGAGAAAGTAGGTATCCGAATTGGCTTCTATCACTTGCTGGGACGGCGTCGAGTGCATCGGCGGCAACAAGATCCTGCTGGAAGACGGCGATGCGAGTATATGGCTCGACTTCGGCCTCGACTTCGGCCGGATGGGGCTGTTCTACGAGGAGTACCTGAAGCCGAAGGGCCCTCTGGGCATCTACGAGCCGGTGCAGATGGAGCTGATTCCACCTTTCCGCGACCTCTACCGGGACGACCTCGTGAGCGCTCTCGCCGATCCCTGGATCGGAATCGAGGGACGCGACATCGGCGAGGTGTCGGGTGTGTTGATCTCCCACGCGCACATGGACCACGTGGGCACGATTTCCTACCTTCGCGGAGACATTCCCTTGTACGCGTCCGCGGTAAGCCTCGCGATGTTGAAGGCCACCCAGGACTCCGGGAAGAGCGGCTTCGATACCCAACACTGCTACGTCATCCCGTACGAGCCGGACGACTCCGGCGTGCTGAAGTCGTCGTCACACGCGAGAGTTCCCTCTCAGGCACGTCCGTTCTTCTTCGTTGATGAGGCTCCCGGGGCGGGGTTCCAGGAGTTCTGGGGCGACACGCCGAGCAGTCTCAGCAACAAGGGCAGGAAGCACGAGAGCCGCCCGATCGAGACGGCCTCGACGTGCGGAGGTCTGAATGTCAGACGGTGGCCGGTGGACCACTCCGTTTACGGCGCCTGTGCCTGGGCGGTCGAGACGAGCGCCGGGTGGGTCGTCTACACCGGCGACATACGATGCCACGGCCGGAATGCCGACCTCACCTGGAAGTTCGCGGAAGAGGCTGGGAAGCTCAACCCGGTCGCGCTGATAATCGAGGGGACTCGCGTCAGTTACCGGGAGACCGGCACCGAAGACCAGGTGCGAGAAGCTGCGCTGGAGGAGATCAGGAAGGCGACCGGGCTGGTCGTCGCGGACTTTGGGGCCCGGAACGTCGAGCGGCTCGATTCGTTCCTTCAGGTTGCCAGGGAGACCGGCCGCCGCTTCGTCATCACCGCGAAGGATGTCTACTTGCTCGAAGCGATGGCGCTGGCCGGGGCTGACGTGACCTCGCTCGATGACGAGAACGTGTTCCTGTACGGAGAGATCGAGGGTTCCGACGCCCACTGGAAGAAGGGCGTCAGGAGCAGGTATGCGTCGAGGACCGTGACGTGCTCAGACGTCGCAGCCGACCAGGGAGCTTACATGTGCTGCTTCAGCTTCTTCGACGTGAACGAGCTGGCCTACATCCGCCCAGCCCCCGGTTCGATGTGGCTCTTCTCCGGGTGCGAGGCCTTTAACGAAGAGATGAAAATAGACTTCAAGCGTCTCGGCAGGTGGATCGAGAGGTACGGAATGGCGTTTCCAGGCGATCCCAGGAGACAGATCGAAGAGGAACGCGCCGAACATCAGGGAAGCCCGTTCCACGTGTCCGGGCATGCCTGCCGGAAAGACCTGCTCAGAGTGATCGAGATAATCAACCCTCGCTGTGTGATCCCCGTCCACACCACGGCCCCGGGGCAGTACGCTGACGAACTAGGCTCCTCGCGCGAGTTGCTCATTCCGGAGCGCGGAGTTCCCATCGCCCTGAAAGGATGAATGCTTGTCTGACCTCGAACGCTACCTGCTCGTGGGCCTGATCGTCTTCTTCACGCACTTCCAGGAAGGCGTCACCGGCTTCGGATGCACCGTGCTCGCCCTGCCTTTCGTCGCTCTGCTCCTGGGGCTCAAGGTCGCCGTGCCGATGCTCGTGATGCTCGCGTGGATCCTGGCGCTGTTCATAGTGATCGCCGCCCGTAAGGACATCGTCTGGCGCGAGTACCTTCGCATCATCGCCCTGGCCGCCCCTGGTCTGCCTGTCGGGCTGTGGGTCGCGCACGTTCTGCCGGAGGAGGGGCTGAAGTGGGTGCTGGCGTTCTTCATGGTCGGCATCGGGGTAAACGGGCTGATCAGGCAGCTAATGACGTCCGGCAAGGACGGCGAGATCAGTCCGCGGGCGAGGCTTCTCCTGAGTGCGTTCATCCCGATCGGCGGAGTTATCCAGGGCGCTTTCGGCTCCGGCGGGCCTCTGGTGGTGGTGTATGCGAGCCGGGTGCTGACCGACAAGAGCGTCTTCCGCGTCACGCTCTGTCTAGTCTGGTTGACGCTGAACGGTACGCTGATAGCTCAGTGGGCGGCGCGCTCCATGATCACGGCTGAGACGCTCAAGCTCGCCGCGCTCTGCCTCCCGTTTACCCTCACCGGGATGCTGCTCGGCAACCTGGCGCACCATCGGATCAACGAGACCGCCTTCCGGATACTGGTCTACTCGGTGCTGATCGCGTCAGGCGGCATGCTTTTCTGGTCGCTGGTCTAAGTCGGGTGGCAAGAGAGAAGGCGGGAGCGCGATGCTCCCGCCCGAGGCGGAACGAGGATGGCGGGTGAGGTCACGGGCTCTCAGAAGCGAACCTGGAAAAGCTTGTACGCGGCCATCAGGCTGAACGAGTCGAAGCTGAAACCCGCGAACTTTTCCATCAATTCGTAACGGGCCTCGAGCGCCAGCTTCTTGTCATATACCAGGCCGATCGTGATGTTCCCAGTGAGTCCCCATCCGCTCCTGCTAACCATCATTGTCGGCGAGAACACGTCCCCGTAGAACGCCCCGACGTTGACGGCTGCGTAGGTCTGTGTCTTTGTGCTCTGGCCGAATCCCTGCAGGATGCCGACGGTCAGGGGTACCAGCACAGCGCTGTCGTCGTTCTTCTCCAGCGAGTAATAGCTGACGTCGTACATCAACCTCATGTGCTTCGGCAACTCAGTCAGTATGGGCCTCAGGCCGAACCTGACCTTCGTGCCGCCGAAGACGTCCTCCACGTCCGAGTTCAGGGGTGTGTACGAGCCTACGCCCAGGCCGATGACGAGCGGGGGTTTCCGGCCCTGCTCCTCGTCGGAGGGAGCTGCTTCATTGGGCTGCCCCGAGTCGGAGTCGGTCTGCGGTGCCTGTGCGATGAGCACGGGCCTGTCGGTGCCGTCGAGGACCGGCGGCTGTGCCGCCGCGAGTGCGGTTCCCACCGCAAGGACGGCGAGGACGAAAACAACAACAAACGACCGATGAATCATGAGACGACCTCCCGGATGGTCTGGTATGCGTGAGTATTGCCGACAGTCTAACCTCTGAGCGCCGAAAAAGCAAGGCTTAGTCGGCGGACAGCATTTCCCTGGTAATAGTATCGGTATTCCGGCCGGTCGGCTGTAGTAGCGGTCGCGCAGCGAAAGATACTGTCAGCGGCCTGTCTGAGGAAGGGGAATGCCTGAATCAGGCGTCGAACAGTTGGAGCAGAGCACTTTTTCGAACCGTATCAGTGGAATCGGCAACACACATGGTGAGAGCGCAAAATCCGGACTCGAGGATCCAGATGACGGACATCGACAAGCGCACGATAGCGGGTCTTCTTCGAGGCGATGACGCCGCATACTTGGCGGTCATCAACGCTCTGAAGCACCCCGTCCACCGGTTCGCCCTGCGGCTCTGCCGGGACTCAGCCACGGCCGAGGACATCACGCAGCAGACGTTCCTCGCGGTGTGGCAGAGCATAGGATCGTTCCGATGGAGGTCGAAGTTCTCGACCTGGGTCTTCGGCATCGCATATCGCCAATACCTGCTGCTGAGGCGACAGCGCGAGCACTCGGTCGAGACCGTCCCGCTGGAGGAATGGCACCAGTCCGACAGGTCCGACGTGTCAGACCTGTCCGATTTGGTCGCACAGAACGCCGAGCGCGAACGAATCCGCCGAGCGGTGTGCGCCCTGCCGGACCCGTATCGAGAGGTCGTCTGCCTCGTCTATCTGGAGGGCTTCACGTGCCGTGAAGCCGCCGAGGTGCTCGATACTCCCATCGGGACCGTCAAGTCACGGATCAACGGCGCGCTCAAAATCCTGCGCGAAAGGCTCGGGGAAAGTGAGGATCAGGCTGATGAAAAGCGACAGCCCGAGAGTTCACAGGCATAACCGCCTGACAGCATTCACACACAAGACGCTGTGTGGCACATGCAGGCGCAGCAAGACGGAATGGACTCGCCTTAGCCGTGGAATCGAGCGGCTTGAAGACGAGCAGTTCCCGCCGTCGCTCGATGAGAAGCTGCTCGCCGATGCGATGACGGCATCAGCGAAAGCCCGCCAGGCCACGCCGATCCGGTCCCGCGCATCGGAGGTGTTCACCATGAGAAGAGTGACATACGCGGCGGGATTCGTCGTGATCCTGCTGCTCGTCGGAGCATTCCTGTTCCCTCGAATGCAGGGTAACGCGGCGATTGCCGACGCGATGCAGGCGATGAGACAGGTCAAGACCTGCCACTTCACCGGCTCGATGCCTGACGATCATGGGGGCAGAATGGAGATCGAGGGATGGTTCAAAGCCCCTGACCGGTTGTATGTACACAACGGGGATTCCCATGAGTCCTACGTTCTGGATGGCAAAGAGATCATCATCGAGCGGGACAAGGTCACGATCAGCAAGAACGACACGGACGTCCAGTCCATATTCGTGGGTGGACTCTTCAGAAGGACGATGTCGCTGTATCAGTACTTCGACAAGGTGGACGTGAAGAAGGACGTGCTGCCAAATGGCCACGAAGCCCTGGTGATAACGACGCATGAGAAGCAGCGTTACTACGAGGGAACGGCCGTCTTCACGATTGACAGGAACACTGACCTGATGGTCAGCATTCGGGAGTACGACAAGCAGGGCGAACTCACGACTGAACTCGACAACTTCGAGTATGACGTTCCGATCCCCGATTCGGTCTTCAAGGTCGAAATACCCGATTCCCTGCCCGTGACCGACAACACGAACTAGCCACCAACTGGGGGCCCGTCCGGGCCCCCAGTACTCCACCGCTCCAATACTCCATGGTATAATCCCATCGAACCGTTTGCCCCCGAAACCTGACATACATAGTGAAAGCGCAATCCGCGGAGTGACTGAGTGGCAGAGATCGGTCCGGCGACAATCGAGGCTCTTCGTAAGGGCGAGGAGCAGGCCTACGCCGCAGTCGTGCACGAACTGCTCGCGCCTGTGTACAGATTCCTACTGCGCCTGTCCGGCGACTCGGGCACGGCAGAGGACCTGGCGCAGGAGACCTTCCTGGCCGTGTGGCATGGGATCGGCTCGTTCCAGCAGAGATCGCGGTTCAAGACATGGATCTTCGGAATCGCGTATCGCCAGTTCCTGCGGCATCGGGACAAGCGGACCGTCGAGACGGTTCCGCTGGAGGAATGGCATGGTCTGCCGGACTCGTCGGACAAGTCCGACCCGTCAGACCTGGTCTTGAGGACCGCCGAGAAGGAGGGAATCCGCCAGGCGGTCTACAGCCTGCCGGATCAGTATCGGGCGGTCGTCTGCCTCGTCCACTTCGAGGGACTGACGTACCGAGAAGTCGCGGAGATATCGGACCTACCGATCGGCACCGTGAAGTCGCGGATGAACAGCGCTTTCAAACTACTGCGCGAGAAGCTCGGGGGAAATGGGGTCGAAGGCTATGAAATGCGCGAACCTGAAAGCCTACCTGGACAACCAACTCAACTTCTATGAGCGTCTGCTGATGGCGGCGCATGTGAAGTCATGCGCGTCATGCCGGCAAAACATGGCGGAGTGGTCCGGCCTTAGTCGCGATATCGAGCGGCTTGAAGGCGAGCCTGTTCCGCCGGCGCTCAGGGAGCGGGTGATGGCGGACGCGATGACGGCGGCTGCCTCGGCCCAAGCACGTGATGCCTCAGAGTCCCGGAGTCCCCGCGCACAGGGGGTATTTGTGATGAAGAGAGCATTGCTCGTTGCCGCATTTGCGGTCGTTCTGGTCGCGGTCGGATTCTGGCTGCTTCCGGGAGAGAACGGTGATTTCGCTCTGGCCGACATGGCCCAGGCGATGACGAAGGTGCAGAGCGTGCATTTCACGGGCTTCAGCATTGATGGCAGCGGCCGGCGTCAACCGGTCGAGGGATGGGTCAAGGGAGCATCGAAAATCCGCATCCGGGTCAATGGTATCAGAGACGTAGCCGACGATGGCAAACGGCTGGTTGCGATCGAGCGCGACTATCTGCCAAAGGTGACTATCCGGAGCACAGGCAGTCTCCAGGGGCTTGCCAGGGGGATGACCTACCTCGATCTGTTCAGCGGCCCGGGAGCGCTCAGGTCGGCGGTCGTGGCCAATGGAGCCGAGATCATCGGCGAGAAGAAGGAAACAGCTGCCGGCAGGGAAGTGCTGGTCACCGAATTGCAGGGTGATGCAGGTGCCCGGATGTGCGTGTTTACCGATCTGAGCACCAACCTCCTGGTCAGATCAGAGACCTACGATCCGGCGGGCACGCTGATCGAGTGTATAGAACGAGTCGAGTATGATGTGCCGGTCAACGATTCGTTGTTTGTACTCGCCATCCCGGACGATCTCCCGGTCCTGGATATGATCAGCCCCAGTCCCGAGGAGATCCTCGATGATCGAGAGGCCGAGTTCAAGCGCCTGCAGGCCGACCCGAACGCCAGCATGCTCTTCTTCCAGGATCACAGCCCGGCGAAGCGTCTGGGCTCATGCGGGAGTAGTTTCCATCCCGATTTCCAGTTCGAGATGTTCGGGCCGGGACTGGTGTCCATCCACTACCTCGCCGACAAGAATATGTATCGCGTTCTGGGCAAGGTTCGGGCGCACAGCCTGAAGGACGGATGGCGCTCGGACATGGTCGAGGACGGTTACATCCGGCTCGCCGGCGAGCCTCAGGTGGAGGATGTCCTGATGCTCGATGGCAAGGTCGGCGATTACTGTAAGGCCGACAGAGGAGTCTACCGCATCGAGAACATCGGCCCTGGCCCCGCGACGGTGACCTGGCATGAGGTCAAGAAGGCATTCGTTATCCGAGGTAGAGCAACGGTGCTTCCGACCGGCAGGGCATACACTAACGGCGTGGTCGAACTGGATATCGACCATGGGCATGACATCGCCGAGTACGTGACATCGGGTGGGAAGCTTGACTGGGGCAACCTTCCCCATAGTGAGATCGAGTCCATGAAGGCCGATATCGACGTGGCGGTGAGGCTCGCGCGGATAGAAGCCGCCGCGAACGGAGACGGATTCGGTCGGATAGACGGCACGGAAGTCACGGCCATGTATGGCGTCGGCTCCCAAGCTGACGGCATCAAGTTCTCTCCTGCCGGACCCGGCAGGCAGATCTGGGTGTTGTACACTCAGTCCACTCGGCAGTACCACGTTCTCGGACGCTGCCGGATCGATCCGGGCGGCGCGATCGTCAAGAACGGTATCGTCTCCTACGATGGTAAGGTCCTCTCGTCTGAATAGGGTGTGATATCGAGGGAGGATCACAGCATAGGCGCAGGCTTGCCGGCCTGCGCCTATGCTCATTCCTGCCCGGTCTGCATAATGGAAATCATAGCTTGCGGGTCCGCACCTTGTTATGCTGGATGATGACGACAGAGCCGGCAATCTCGTCTTCAGCCAGCGCGGTGAGCATGATCTGCAAGCGGGAGCACATCATCTCGGAAGATGGGTTGTCAAGCCTCAAGAGCACCAGACCGGGACATGGCTCTTTGCAGGCGAACGTAAGGTCGGCGAAATCGAGGTCAGTGGAAACGAGGATCAGTCCATGAGACTCTGCATAGCCGAGTATCTCAAGGTCAGATGCGCCAGACAGGCCGATCTCAGAGCACCGGACTGCTTCATGGCCGAGCGATCCTAGAGTGCCCGCGACCTTGGGCGAGATTCCCATATCGAGGAGGAATCTCATTACACCGAGACGACCTTCTCTCGGGTAAGCTCGGCGGCGTACTCCAGAGCCTGCTTGATGTCCTCAGTCTCCAGTTCCGGATAGTCATCGACTATCTCGACGGGCGACTTCCCGGCGGCAACCAGATCAACGACCAAGTATACCGGTATGCGCAGCCCACGAATGCAAGGCTTCCCAAAGCAGACATTCGGATTGACTGTGATTCGGTCTAGTTTCATCGGATTCACCGTTCCCATTATACCACACTGCTGAACGGCTACGGGTTGATGATGATCTTGTTCCGCTCGGGGGATGCCATCACCTCGAGGGCCTCGTGGATGCGCTCGAGCGAAAAGCGGTGGGAGATGATCCGCTCGGTGTCCACGAGGCCGGTCTCCATAAGCCGGATCGCCTTCATCATGGCGAGCGAGGTCGTCCCGAAGCTGGCGTCCTGGCGACCCTCGAGGAAGTGAGTCAGCCCGCCGTCGAGTTCGAACTTCTCGTGCGTCGTGATTCCGAAGACGTTCCACCTCGTGCCCCGTCTGCGCAGATCGACCATGAGCTGAACTGCCTGGATCGGACCGGCGGCCTCGACGATCAGGTCCGGCCCGTCGGGGATGATCTCACTGATTCGGGCGAGGGCATCCTCCTTAGTGGGATTGACGGCATGAGTCGCGCCGAGGTCGAGGGCGTTTCGGAGCGCATAGTCACTCGTATCGACGGCGATCAGCCGGGCGGCCCCTGCGGCCTTCGCCACCATCAGGCACAGAAGCCCGATGCTTCCCACGCCGATCACAACCACATCGTCGCCGATGGTCATCTCGCTATGCCGGATGACGCCCTTCCACGCGCCCGCGAGCGGCTCGGTGATCGCGGCGGCGTCGAAGGAGATGCTCGCCGGCTTGTGGTAGAGCGTGCCCTCCGTCGTGAGCATGTACTCCGCGAATGCGCCCGGCCGCACGTCGTCCGGACCGTCGCCGCCGAGGACGAAAGCACGCTCGCAGTAGTGGGTGTTCGCCGACCGGCAGTGAGCGCACCGCCCGCAGTATCCGAGCGGCTGAACGATCACCTCGTCGCCGACCCTCACGTGCGTGACCCCAGGGCCTACCTCCGCTACGACTCCGCTCGGCTCGTGACCCTGGATCGAGGGGAACGTCACATTCCGCCGGATCCCCCTGATCGCCTTGTAGTCGGTCGCACATATCCCGCACGAGACGATTCGCACGACCACATCGCCATATTCCGTGGCGCGCGGAATCGGTACCTGTTCGAGTCGAAGGTCATCGAAATCGTGCAGAACGGCGGCGAGCATAGTCTCCATTGGTGTCTTCTCCTTCCGGCTGCATCAGGCCGGGTGTTCTATCGCCGAGGTCGACCTGCGGAGCGGATGGTCACCGGGCCGAAGAGTCCGCTGCTCAGGGATTCCCGCTCGAACTCCAGCGCGCGCTTATGGTAGGGTCCGAGGTGCTTGTCATCGAACCTGTCGAGCGCATGGCTCGTCAGATACTGGTTCGCCAGCGTATTCGTCACGGTAACGCTCAGCTCGTTAACACCCGCCCTTAGCGTACCAACTGTCACGAACGACCACGGCTGCCACAATCGCCTGCCCAGGCTCCGGCCATTGAGTCGCACATCACAGGCATAGCGGACATCACCCAGGTCGAGCAAGCGCGCTGCTCGGACGAGGCCCGCATCACACTCGAACCGAATCGTGTACTCAGCATCGCCCGAGAAGCCTTCTCCCAGAGCGTCTCTCCAGTCGCCAAGCACGACCTGCACCGCCTCGCCACTAGCGTCGCGGGCCTCGATATCGTGTTCTCCGAGAGAGTAGGTCCTATTCTGACGGCAGGACCATCCCTCTCCGAGTGTAAGCAGCACCTCTCCGGGCTCGGGCCGACGCCTCGACAGCGGCAGTCGCTCATTGGTGAAGCAGAAGACAGCGGAGCCGGCAAAGTTCAGAGTCAGAGGCATCGACCAGCCTTTCGGCGTGCGCTTCGCACCCGACGGCTTGTAGCACTCCCCCGTCTCCGGCTCCAGCCTCAACAATGGAAGCTCTTCCTCGATCGTCAACGTGCAGTGTGCCTCGTTCATCCCTTCATTGGTGATGAAGTAGAGGGTTCCGTTTGCCATCCGCCGGCAACATACTCTCAGGTTGGGGTTTGCCGGCGACACCCGCAGCAGTGGCTTGACGTGCTCAGCCACCACCTCGAAACCTATTGCCGCGGTTCCGACAGGTCTGTCGCCGGTTGGACTGTCTATCCAGA
This sequence comes from Armatimonadota bacterium, assembly GCA_017993055.1. Classification (NCBI taxonomy): domain Bacteria; kingdom Bacillati; phylum Armatimonadota; species Armatimonadota bacterium. Next base: position 17,287 of record JAGONM010000008.1, on the reverse strand, counting down.
GCACCGTACCCCCGGCGGCCGCGAACCCGGCCAGGACGGACTTCGAACGTTCGGTCATCCAGTGGGTACGCGCAACGCATACGGTGTCGTATCTCATCGGGCCTGCGCACAGCTTGCCATCCGCCGAGCTTATCGACTCTCCAAGCACATCATCATCGATCAGGTCGAAGTCACACTGGTTTTCGAGGAGAATCCTTGCCAGCGTATCATGCGAAGTGATCACCGAACTGAGCTTAGACCCGCTGGCCCAGATGTCTCGAGCGGGATAGTATAAGGCCGTCCTGATCTCCGGAGTCCCCAGGGACAGGAGGTAGCTCAGCCTGGCGATGTACGCGTGGTATCCGTCCATGTACCTCCACAGAGGGCTGGTGTCCCCCATACTCGGCCGCTCTCCGCCCATGAACCAGTCCCGGGTAGAGAGCGGATACCCTATCATGGTCATCAGGTTGATGCCGCGTACGTACTGGTAGTCGCTGATCCACTTCATCTGTTCCGGCGTAAGCCCGCTTCCATACACGGCAAACGATTCTGTGAGAGCCCAGGGCTTTCCCTCGATGTGCGCCGCAGATGAAGCGTACTTGGGGAAGTGGTGGTTCTCGGCCCCGGGCCATATCTGCCGCCAGATGACATCGACTCCGGGGACATCGCAATGCCTCAGTGCGCGAAGGGCGTAGATGGAAGCGGCGGACTGCGTGGTGTGCTCGTTGTCGAGATGCCCGCCGGAGAGGATGCCGCGGCGGTGGCACCATTCCTGGATCTGGCCGAGATACGCCTCGGCGAACCGTTGGGACCACCAGTCGTGGAAGTCCACGCGTACCAGTTGGTCCTCCGGGGTGTCTCCCTCGAACAGGGAGGGAAGATTCTCCGTTATGTCATATCCCTTGGCTCTCCGGAAGTCCTCTGCCAAGGCGTCGGTCCAGGGAGTGGATGGCACCCCGGGCTCGTCGGTGAACATCAGAGAGACTGATTGCCCGAAGTAGTCTCCCATTGCCTGTCTGTAGCGCTCGTGGGTCATCCGGATGAACTCGGCGGTTGACTTCGGGTTGAGGAGATCGGGGTAGCTCGCGCTTCGAGAAACGCTGAATACCAGCACCCGGGCGTTGTCGACGCCGATCGTCTCTTCGGAGCCCGGCGTAAGCCGTTTGACCCGAGTCGAATCCTGGTACAGAAACGCTCCGAGGCAGTCCATCGGGACTTCGACCGTCTCGCCCTTCGCCGGACTCAGCACCAGTCGGACGAGTGTCTGCTGCCCAAGACTTGGGTTTGCCCTGACCAAGCTGCCGCACACACTGCCTGAAGGCCAGCCACCTTCGTCATAGAGCCAGATGTTCAGGCCGAGTCTCTTCGCTTCCGCTGCCATGAACCGGTATCGGTCGAGATAGCCCGGGCTCAAGTAGTCAGGGGCGAGCAACGTGGGCATCGACGTCGGGCGGAATTCCTTCGGCTCAGGCACCGGTGTCACGGTTCGGGCGCCCAGATCGGCCATATCGCTCATCTGTGACGAGATGACCGATTCGGTCATCTCGGCGTTCAGTACCCACATGTAGCCCGGCCTGTAGAATGCCTCCGGCGAGACGAAGCGCGCGAACCTCAGGGAGTCCAGGCCCGCCGTCACTGACCCTAGGTGACTGGATTCGGTTGTCGCATCTGCAGAGACTCCCTGCATGGAGCCGCCTGCCCGAACCGTTGCCGCAAGACAGACCACGCAGGCGAACAGCACGCAGACAAACTCGGGCAGTCTTTCGCGGATCATATCGCATGCGTCCTTTCCGTCCCTTCATCACGTGCGAGGGGCAGGCTTGTCAGGGCGCCGCCGATGTGTTTGTCGGTGGCTGCGTCGGGTGTTGCGTGTGACGAGGCTCGCTGCCTCAAGCACCCGGCAGCACCCTCCGAGGAGCGATGTACTCCTCCTTCGTGCCAAGCGACTCCAGGAGCTCGATGTACCCCGCGTGAAGCCTCTTCGCCACTTCCTTGTTCTCCGAGAAGACGTTCACGTTCTGGTGCGGATCGCTCGGGTTGTGGTACATCTGCGGCTGGAGGTCGCCGGCCCCGACGATCAGCGTCCACTCGTAGGTCACGATCGTGCTCGCCTTGAGCGCGCGGGCATACTGGTCCCAGTTCGACGACTCCAGGTTCAACGGCACATCCGATACCGGCGGATGGATGATCGCCCCTGATGTCACCGCGAACTCCCGGACCTGCCTCGGGCTGCCCTTAAGGATATCGACCAGCGAGTGCCCCTGGATCGTCTCCGGGTGCTCGACGCCCGCCAGGTCGAGGATAGTCGGCATCAGGTCGCACGGCTGGACGAACTGCGCGCGTCTGCCCGGACCGACTCCAGGCAGGTGCACGATCAGCGGGATGCGGCTAATCTCGGTGTAGAGTGGCCCGAACTTCCCGATCAGCCCGTGCTCGCCGAAGTAGAAGCCGTGGTCCGCCGTGAAAATCACCATCGTGTTCTCCATGAGGCCGAGGTCCTCAATCTTCTTCAGGAGCTTGCCGACCCAGGCATCGACCATAGACACTTCGCCCGCATAGAGGCCGCGGATGTGCTCCAGTTCGGCATCCGTCAGGAATCCGCGCGGCGCATAGAGCGGGTAGATCACCTCATCGCCCTTGTAGCCCGCGCAGTACATCTCCTTGTACTTCTTCGGCGGGTCCCAGGGCTCGTGCGGGTCGAAGGTGTCCACGTAGAGGAAGAACTTGTCGAGCTTGTGATTGTGATCGAGCCAATCCATCGCCCCGGCCATCGTCATCGGCGCGAAGTAGTCCTCCTCGCCATGCCGGTCGGCCACGTTGCGCAGGTACTGGGACGTCGTCCGATCCGCCCCTCGCAGCTTCTTCACGTCGCACGGGAGCTTGACCTCGCGCGGGTGGGTCTTCCACCGGTCGCCCTCCTGACCGCGGATCCAGTTCCATCCGTTGAATCCCCGATCGTAGCCGTACCCGTTGGCGATGACGTGCGGCGTGTCGAGGATCATGTAGCTGATGTAGCCGGCCTTCCCGAGAACCTGCGGGAGCACGATCTCTTCGCTGGAGAGCGCAGCCCAGTCGGTGTAGGTGAATGTGTATCGGCCGGTCAGTAAGTCCCGTCGGTTCGGTACCGTCGGGAACGAGCCGGTGTATGCGTGATCGAAGACGACCGACTCTCGCGCGAACTTGTCGATGTTCGGCGTCTGAATCCAGTTGTTCCCGTAACAATCGAGGTTGTCTCGTCTGAATGAGTCCGAGTTGATGAAGATGAAGTTCATGACGCCCCCTCCGTGCCTTCGCGAGGCGCGCAGGCACGACTCTGAATTAGCCGGTGGGGGCTCAAACTCCTTCGAAGAGAGGCGCCGATACTACGCCGGGATGGCCTGCCTCGGCTCCTCTTCGATCGCGGCTGCTTCCGCGATCGCGTTGCCCATGTCGGCGAGCGTCTTCAGGCGCGCCATCTCCTCGTCCATGTCAATCCGGTCTATCTGCCGGTCGTCGAGGGCGTTGATGATTCTTTCCGCAAGGCGGATCGACCCGAGGACTAGCATCTCGTTGTCGTAGTCCACGTAGACGTGGAACCGCCCCCTGGGGTCTATCCTCCAGTTCCACTGCGTCTCTCCCTTCAGGACGCGCGACTTCTGCACCTGCCCCTGCAGCTCTATGATGAGGTGTTCGAGCAGGTGGGGAATCTCGGTGGCCTGACATTCCCGGCGGAAAGTGTAGCCGTTCTCATTGTCGCATCGGTGGCGAGACAGATGCGGGAAGAGCTTGAAGAGCAGCCTGGGTATGTGCGGGGCGTGCTCCGTGGAACAGCGGTACGGATCGCCCATCTCGACGACCAGCTTCACCCTGTTGCGCTCGTAGAAGAGTATCTCGATGACTTTCACTTGGAATACCCGTCCCTTCTACCCTAAGGTATCGGGAAGAAGCGCCCCCGGCTGTAGGGCTGCCGACCGATGCCGTCGTCCCTGCGTCAGTGTAGCATCTGCCGGAGAGGGTGTAAAGCGGTTCTGCAAGATATTTCAGATATCTATCCCGACTCAGATATAGATAATGGACAACATAGCGGTGAACGCACAGCCAACTAATCGCCGTCACCGTAATACGGGGTCAGAAGGAGTGTCTCGCTTCGGTCCTCGACAGGTCCTCGATCGGTCGTATCTCCGCCTCGACAGCCGCTCCCCCGCGCGTGATCCTCGAGCCGCCCGCCAGAAGTGCCCTTGCGGTGCCGTCGGCGCCGATGCGGACGTGTACCGCCTGCGCGTCGGTCTCGAAGTCCAGAAACCGCAGCTTCGCCCCCGGCTTCACGCGTTGCACGAAGTGGTCGGTCCTTCCGTCCGCAAAACGGACTGTCAGGCCCATTGCCCGGCCCGTTACCGCCAGCTTCTCGACCGACTTGACCGGGCACTCGACGCCTTCCGCGACCGGGTAGAATACATACGCGAAGCTCGCCGGGCCGGACTGCTCGCGGGAATACGTCGGCGTCGGGATCGGACGCACGTCGTATCCGCCCGCGGGCATCCATCCCTGCACGATCGGCTTCTCCTGCCCGGAGATGACTTCGAGCCGGAGCCCCTCGTCGGCAAGAGCGATGATCGCGAGGTTCGACTCCTTGTTCTGAGTGACGACTGACAGAGATGACCCGTCAACCGTGACGCCCGGGGCATCGAGGTGGAACATGCTGTCGTATCGGTGGGGTTTGTCGTCCTGCGGCGTCAGGAAGTCGGTGACGATCCAGTACTCGGGTTTCACGAAGAGGATATGCCGGGTGTGTTCGACTCTGGTATCGTTCCTGGGTCCGTAGCCTTCGGCGTAGCTTCCGCACGCGTAGTCGAAACCCTCACCCGCGATCCACTTGTTCGGCAGCGGCTTAGAGATCACATAGTCTGCCCGGTTCGGTTTGTCGCGCCGGTGCTGGTCCTCCCCGTCCACCCTGATGGTGTTGTGGGCGCGCGTGGAGAGCACGTACTTGCGCCACTCCGAGCTGTCATAGGGGTAGTTGCCCGGGTCAACGAGGTGATACCTGCCGTGCGAGTAGATCACGAAGCTGAGCGAGTCCTCGTGCTGGTGGCCGTACCCGAACGGACCGGCGTCCATCAACAGGTAGCGGTCGTCCGCATCCCATCCCGAGCGCGTCACGATCTGGCCCGAGAACGGTAGCGCGATGGAGCCGACGGACGGCTTCTCTCCGCTCTTGCCTCCGGTGGATACCCACTCGTAGTCCTTCCTGTCCGGGTAGAACGTGAACGCCTTCGCCAGCGACCCCCTGATGTCGGTTCGCCCTGAGTCGTTCAGGCCCGGTAGCGTTCCGCCCGGCATCGAGGCGTAGAGGTTGTAGTCGTACATCTTCTGGATCCTGGCAATGAAATCATCCGGCACCGGTACGCCGTTCAGGTGGGCGATCTCCCAGGCCGAGATGAAGTTGCCGAGACTGACCTGATGGTATCCGGTGGCAAGCTCGATCTGCGCGCCGTCCGGGTAGACCTGGCGGTCGAGTTCCTCGTAGGTCTTCTCCATCGCCGTCCTGCGCCACTCGGCCGACTCCTTGAACTCGGGGAACATGGCGCCGACGTGCATCAGGCCGTTCATTTCCATCGCCAGCCAGTTGCCGGTAGTCGGGTACTTCGCCAGGTGCCTCGCGTGCTCCGCGAACGATTTCACCATCGCGACGACCGCCTCATCCGTGAACGACGGCGAGATCAGGAACTTGTGATAGGTATCCATCCACGACTGCCCCGCCCGGATGCCCGCCTCGATTGTCCGCCAGGTGTACGACACGTTCCCGCTGACGGTCGTCGGCACGGGGCACTTCGCCAGCCAGTCCATGAGCTGGAAAACGAACTCGCGCGCGTACTTCTCATCGCCCGTCCGCCGATATGCGTCGGCAAGGACGGTCCAATCCCTGTGGCGGGAGAGTTGCCACGGCCACTCGCGGTAGTTGATCGGGTTGAGCGTCCAGTCAATCTCGCCCTCGTACTTGTGGTAGTGGCTGCAGCTGTACAACTCGTGGGCGAGCACCCTGTCGGCGGCTCTGGTATCGACTCTCGAGGGATCCGCCTCACGTTCAGGCTCACTACGCCAGTCCCACTTCCAGGCCGGCGTCTCGCGGCTTCGCAGGTACTCGGCTAACTCGTGCATCCTCGCCCCTGGGTCATGCGCATCCCTGACCTTCTCCAGCCCTGAACGGTCGAGATCCAGCATTGCGAACAGCTCGTCATCGGATATGCCGGGACTCGGCACGCGGCCGAGCCGGATACCCGCGATGTGCATCACCACGGAGCGATCGGGCTCAAGGTCCCATCCCTCTGAGGCGAGCATGAAAGCCTGGATGTCGCTGAACCCTACCGGACAGCGGGCGATCCCGAACTCCGTGTATGGTATGGCGAAGGACTTCCAGCCCTGCCAGTTGAGCCTGATCTTCTTCATAAAGTAGTCCGGCTCCGGTGACTTGGGCGTGTCAGAGCCGAGCACCAGCACGACCTCACCGCCGCTCGCCTTGTTCGAGTGAAGCGCGAACTCGAGGCAGTTGAACCTCACCCAGTCGTGCGGGATCTGATCCGTACTGATGTGCCCGTCCTTCGCGTGGTCCCACTTCGGCGCGGGCATGCCGCCGTAAGTCATCGCCGGGTCGGGGGTCAGCCCCTCCCAGCCGGTCAAGTCGGACAAGTCCGAAAGATCCGCGTTCTCCGACAAGACCCGCGTCGCGAGGATGAGCGCAAACAGAATGCAGGCCGCAAGTAGTCTCATGGTCATCTCTCCGTCAACAGCCTTTCGTTTCTACCGGTCACTTCCCATATGGCGATGCTCGTGCGTCAAGTCGTGCATGTGCGGGTGTTCGTGTATCTCGCCGTCGTGCAGGTGCGCGTGCGCGTGAATCAGGTTCACCGAGAGCAGCAGGTCTAGATCGTCGAGCGCTTCGTTAAGCGGACCGTCGTACGCGAGTCCGTGGTCCTCCGAGAGGACCAGCGCCCGGTCGGCGACATCCGCCGCGAACCCGAGGTCGTGCGTGCATGTGACGAACGTCATTCCCGCCTTGTGCAGGACTTCGAGGAACTCCACCAGCCACTGCTGAGTCCGAGGATCGAGCCCGGCGCTCGGTTCGTCGAGCAGGATCACCTCGGGGCTGCACGTCACGAGTCCGGCCAGCGCGATCTTCTTCTTCTCGCCGCCGCTCAGCGCGCCGGGGGAGCGGCGCCTGAGATGTTCGACGCCGAAAAGCCTGAGCGTTTCATCTACTCGGTGCTCGACCTCTTCGGCGGAAAGCCCCAGTTGGAGCGGCCCGAACGCAAGTTCCTCCTCGACGGTCGAGCAGAAGAGCTGGGCATCCGAGTTCTGGAAGAGGAAGCCGACCTTCTGCCGAAACTCCCGAGAGAACGGAGGGGTCTCGACGCCCTCCTCAGTCAGTTCTCTGCCGAACGCCTCGATGCGTCCCTCCGACGGGAAGTAAAGGCCGTCGAGCAGATGCAGCAGGGTGGACTTCCCGCTCGCGTTCGCGCCCAGGATGGCGGCGCGTTCTCCTTGGCGCACCTCGAAGCTGATCTCGTTCAGCACCGCCGCGCCGCCCGGGTAGGAGTAGCTGATGCCGCTCGCCTTGAAGACGACGTCGCTCACGGAATCTCCTCCCTCGTCGGTGACGTGACCTCGCAACTGCGCTTGCGGAAGCAGCCCGACAGGGCGCGCTTCGCCTTGCCTGCGGGCAATCTCGCGTATCGGAACAGCCCGGGCATGGGATCCTGCCAGTTGAATACGGCCTCGTTGAACCTCAGGTACGGCCTCAGGATCTCCCACGCGCTCAGCTTCCATTCAGGCTTTCCTTTGCGCCATCGAAGCCCAGCAAGGTCTCCGGCGATGTCTATCCAGTACCGGCCGTCTCGCTGGCGCGCTTCGAAGAGAGGCTGTCCCGTGCAGATAAGGTAATGCTGAAGCGGCAGGTTGACGCCGTTCAAGGCGCACATCCCGCACCGGTACACGTAGCGCGGGTTTATCTCCAGCATGTACCACTTCCCGTCTCGATTGCTGTGGATGAACTCGATCCCGCCCGAACCCACGAATCCGCTTGCCTTGCAGAACCTCTCGGCCATCTCACGCAGTTCGGGAATGTAGCAAGACACCGACACGCATGCCTTCCCGAAGTCCGCCGGTTCCTGGCGGACCTTGCGTGCAGTGTGTACCGACGGCAGCTTTCCACCGACTTCGGCCACGAACTGCGCGGTCACCAGGCTGCGGTTTGGCTCGCTGATGAACTCCTGCACCAGGCAAGCAATCCCCATGTCCGACACCCGGCGGGCTGCCTCTTTCAGGTCCTTGCCGTCTGCGACATATATCGCCTTTCCGCCGAACTCCTTGGGGAACTTCACGACGTCCAGCAGTCTTCTTCCGTCGAACGTGAACCTCGAAACCAGCGGTTTCACCAGCGCCGGAAAACGTTGCCAGCCTGCGATGTCGGCTGCGTCCGGGCGGAACACAGTTTCGGGGACGGGTATGCCGATCTCCGCCGCCAGCCGGAGCATCGGCTCTTTGTCGAAGACGAGCCGCATCGTCTCCGGGCTGAGATAAGGATACGAGATTGCTTCCGCAAGCTCATCCCGGTAGAGCGATGCGATGTAAGCGTACAGGTCCTCGGCAAGGACGAGTGCGGGCCTCGTTCTCTGGTTCCTGCCGTACTCGATCAGCCATCGCACGAACGCCTCGTGGTCCTCGATGGGATTGGGGACGATGTGGCGCTCTCTGACATACCTTGACCGGAGGTTGTCGCACCGCCCGGGACTGAGTGCGACTACCGGGACGCCGGCCTCTCCCAGCGATCGGATGATGCCGTAGCCGGCGACGGTCCCCGACGGATAGACCAGGGCCTTCGACTCGGTGGAGAACTCAATGCCTCTGTAGCGCAAGCTCTAGAACCTCCCATCCGTCTTCATGAGAACCAGCGTCGCGGCGAGGGATATCGCCGGCCAGAGCAAGTCCGTCGCCCCGATGCCGGGCGCCCGCGCGACGCGGATGTCGCCGTCGTACCCGCGCGACACCATCGCGTTGTGCGTCTCCTGCGCGAGGCGGTGCGTCCGGCGGAAGAGGCTGCCGATTCCCGCCGCGACCCAGCGGTGCTCGTCCCTGAGCGGCCGACCGCCGATCGTCCGGCTCAACTTGGCAAGGTGAATCTCCTCCGCCGACCGCAGCAGTAGGGTGAGGTACCTCTGCATCATCGCCAGCACCATCCCGAATGCTCTGGGCATTCCAAGTCGCCGCAGCCCGTTGAGCAGCGACGCCCGGTCGGTCGTGGCGACCAGGAGAAACGCGAGAGTGATGCAGGCCGTCGAGCGCAGGACCAGCCGCCCAGCGACGATCAGTCCGTCCGTGGTGACGCTCAATGGGCCGAGAAGGGTGACGACCGGCGTTCCGGGGGTGACGACGTTGAGAGTCGCCGGCAGAGCGATCGCGAGGCTGAACATCGGTACGCCGAGCCACATCCGTCCCAGGCGGGCAGGCGTGATGCCGCTCACTAGGACGGCAGTCGCGGCGCCGACCACGAGGGCCGCGAGAGTAAGCAATCCATGGAGCAGGGTCGCTCCGACGATCAGGATCAGACAACTGACGGCCTTCGCCCTCGGTTCGATGCGCGAGACCCGCGATTCTGACGGTCGCTCGCCGGCCATCTCGCGGGCAAGCGCCTCCCCGAGGCTCGCCAGCGCGCGCCTGACCGTGTTGCGTTTCCTATGACTCTTCTTCGCTCTCGCGTCGCGCAAGTATCCTGCCCAGCAGCATCGTCAGCGCGACGACTATCGCCGCGCCGATCACCGCCGACAGTATATAGGAGACACCGAGCGCGTGCAACGGGGCGCTCTCCTGCCCCTTCATCGCGTAGTCCGGAATGGGAGCGTGCCACAGGTCGGCCACACTCGACATGCCTTCCGGCAGATACCCGACCATCCCGTCCAGTTCGTCGGCGCTCCACTCCCCCCAAGCCGATCCCGCGCCGAACCTTGCCGGGATGATAAGGCCCAGCGGAGAGAGCACGACGAGAATGCCCAGTCCAATCCAGAGCTTCTTCATGCCTTTGCCCCCAGGAGCGATGAATCCGCCTTCTGGAGATAAGCCACCACCAGTCCGGTGACGACCGCCTCCACGATTCCGAAGAACAGTAGGTGCTCCGCCGCCATTATCGGAACCGCGATCTTGAGCGGGTAGGGCGAATACAGCGCGCGGCCGGCCGCGTCGTGAGCGATCAGCGGCTGGATGCCGAACATGATCGCCGTACTCAGCGCTGCCGCGTTGAGTCCGATGTACCCGCCGACCGCCGCGCCGATCCATCTGCGCCTGGAAGTTACCTCCGACCGCCCCGCTATCAGCCGGTAAACTCCCCATCCGACGAAAGGCATCACCACCGCCATGTTCAGGCAGTTCGCCCCTATTGCGGTTATCCCGCCGTCGCCGAACATGACCGCCTGCACGATCAGCGCGACTGACACCGCGAGGCATGCCGCCCACGGACCGAGCAGTACCGCTATGAGCACGGCGCCGACAGCGTGTCCCGTCGAGCCTCCCGGGATCGGAACGTTGAACATCATGATGACGAAACTGAACGCCGCCCCAAGCGCCAGCATCGGGACCTGCCTGCTTCGCAACGTTCGGCTGACCGCGCGTGAGGCCGCTGCCCAGAACGGCGCTGCGACCAGGTAGGCCGCACTATAGGTCTGGGGACCGAGATACCCGTCTGGTATGTGCATGGCTACCTCCCTTGGATCGGTCCGGTCAGGACGAAGGCCAGGCTGAACCGCGTGTCGGCGCTGCTCGAGTTGGGGAACAGCACCCCGAGTTGAACGTCGAAGCCCTCTCTCTGATGCCAACAGAAGCCCACCGACGAGCAGTTCTCCGAACCCGCAGTATAGTCGCCCATCAGCACCAGTCGCTCACTCACTGCGTAGTCCGCCCCGACGAACCACTGGCTCTCGTTCTCGATGCTCTCGACTCCCGCATGAACGCGGAGCGCGTCGAGTTCCTGTGTCGCGACCAGGAACCTCCCGTGCTCGGGTCCGACGCCCAGGCTGTGGATGCCGACCGCCACTGCCGGGCGTACATCCGTGCTGGGGACGAGCAGGTACTGGAAGTTCAAAAGGACTTCGCCATCGTCCCCGTCCGCCCACTGGAAGTCCACGCCCGCCGCAAGCCTGGGGGTGAGTCCGAACTGGGTGTTCAGTATCCAGGTGTCGTCGCGGAGGCCGCTCATGACGCCGTCAATCTGCGGCTCGATGTCGTATTCACCGTGCGGGACCGTCTCCGCGGTCGGTATGGCGATCAGCCCACTGGTACAAGCAAGGCAGGTTCCGCCTACTGCCAACAGCGTGGCGACGACGAGGACGAGCGTTCCGCCTCCTCTGCTCGATCCGTTCGTGTGCATCGTGCCTCCTGAGTGGTCGGATGAACTACCTGAGCTGCTCGCCCGTCGTCGTGCAGACTAGCTTGCCGTGTTTGACCCCGCGAGTGCTGATCAGACGGTCCGCTATCGCCCGCACCTCGCTGCTCCGTCCGCGGACCACGATTACTTCGAGACAGCTGCGCTCTTCGAGGTGGATATGCGTCGCGCAGACCACCGCATCGTGGACCTCGTGCTGAAGTGCGGTGAGGTTATTGGACAGGTCGCGGACCTCATGGTCGTAGACGATCGTGATCGTTCCGACCACCGGCCGGTCGCCTGATTCCCAGTCGCGCTCGACGAGATAGTCCCGCATGATGTCGCGGATCGCCTCGGACCGGTTGCGGTATCCTTTGCCGTGAATGCTCTTGTCGAAGGCGTCCACCAGTTCTGCGGGAATCGAGACTCCGAAGCGAGCCAAGTCGGGCATTGAGTAACACCTTTCTAGGAATCGTAACACGCGCTGCTCTGATTGTCAACGGGCATCAGGAACGGATTCGGAGATCAACCCATCGGGCACTGTGAATCGGCGGTCTCGCACCTTGCCTGGATCGCCCAGAGCTTCCCTGATGCGATGAGGTACAGGAACGACGCGCCGAGGAACATGAGAAACGCTCCGCAGACGACGACGATCACCCGGTAGGCCCCCGGGCTGATGAAGACCCGCCCGGTCACGACCGCCGCCCCGACGAGCAGGTACCAGACGACATCTCCCATGATGTGGCCGATATAGAACGCGCCGACGGACGAGGTTCGGCTGCCCCCTGGCTTCCGAGCGAGCGTCGCGAAGAGAGCTGCGCCGACCGTCGCCCACCAGATGACCCAGTACGGGTTCGAGATGCTTACCGCCATGCCGGTGACCACCAGATTGCTGAGAGGCCCGGCGCCCGAAACTGGGGAAGCCGATCCGGAGGCGTGCAGGTCGAGAGCGCCGTTCAAGGCGGACGGGATCATGCCCCATCCCATCCAGAGGAGCACGGCGCCGCCGAGGACCGAGATCGTCCCGATCACCGGCCTCGCCTTGAGTAACCGTCCCAGGCCGAAGATCAACCAGACCACGACCAGCAGTTCGAGCAGCGAGTGTCCGACCATCAGCAGCAGTGGGGCGATGAAGCCTTCGGTTGCGGCCCGGGCGATAGTGACGGTCAGCAGCGGCCCGGGCATCAGCGCGCCGGAGAGCGCTGTCATGAAGGATGTTGCCAGGATCGTGATCGGCTTCATGGCAAGTTCAGTGTACCAGCGCCTGCGGCGGGTGTCAACGGAGTTTGCAAATCCGCGCGATTCGTGGTAAACTACGGGTTGGTTCCGGCAAGTCCGAATACGGTGGCCCTGCGACGCCGCGTGAGACATGCGGCGGGCCGATATCGCAGGGCTTATTGCTGTGTGCGGCGTGCCACGATCTGCCATCATCAATAAACGTGTCGCGGCCGAGGCTCGGTGCCGGCTGCGCTATTTGCGGCCGCGTGTCAATGTGGGCCGCGCGAAAGGGGAATGCAACATGAGCGACAAGAAGCGCGTGTACCTGTTCCGCGAAGGTAACGCCACAATGAAAGACCTGCTCGGAGGCAAGGGCGCCAACCTCTGCGAGATGACCAACATCGGTCTGCCCGTCCCTCCCGGGTTTACCATCACCACGGAGACCTGCAACGACTACACGAAGCTCGGCAAGCTTCCCGACGGCCTCTGGGAAGATGTGATCGCTGCGCTCGCCGACGTCGAGAACGATATGGGCAAGAAGCTCGGCGATGCCGCCAGTCCGCTGCTCGTCTCGGTTCGCTCGGGAGCCAAGTTCTCGATGCCGGGCATGATGGACACCGTACTGAACCTCGGGCTGAACGACGATACGCTCAAGGGTATCATCGCCGCGACGGGCAACGAGCGCTTCGCCTACGACGCCTACAGGCGATTCGTCATGATGTTCTCCGACATCGTGCTCTCCGGCGATTACCCGAAGCTCAAGAAGGAGCACTACGAGCACATCTTCGACGCCCTCAAGGAGAAGGTCGGCGCAAAGCAGGACACGGATGTTGACGCCGCCGGACTCAAGGAACTGGTAGGCCAGTTCAAGGTCTACTTCAGAGAGACTACCGGTCGGGACTTCCCGACGGACCCGATGGAACAGCTCAGGATGGCTATCATAGCCGTTTTCAAGAGTTGGAATAACGAGCGCGCAATCATCTACCGCACGCGCGAGAAGATCTCGCACGACCTCGGCACTGCCGTCAACATTCAGGCCATGGTCTTCGGCAACATGGGTAACGACTGCGGCACCGGTGTAGCATTTACCCGCGACGCGGCGACCGGCGAGAACAAGATATACGGCGAGTTCCTGATGAACGCCCAGGGCGAAGACGTGGTTGCGGGTGTCCGAACTCCCGAGACCATAGACCAGTTGGCCCAGCACAATGCCGAGATCTACGCGCAGTTCGTGGGGATCGCCAAGAAGCTCGAGAACCACTACCGGGACATGCAGGACATCGAGTTCACCATCGAAAAGGGGCGACTCTTCATACTGCAGTGCCGCGCCGGAAAGCGCACTCCGCAGGCCGCCATCGAGATTGCGGTGGATCAGGTTCACGAAGGGCTCATCACTAAGGAAGAGGCGCTCACCCGCACTTCGTCGGACGTTCCGGGGCTGATGCTCCTGCCCTCGCTCGACGCCGAGTACATCAGCAGGAACCATCCCGAGGTGCTCGCGAAGGGCCTGAATGCCGGTCCCGGCGGGGCGGTCGGAAAAGTGGCGATCGGGTCCCCCAAGGCGCTGGAGATGGAAGCTGCGGGCGAAGAGGTGATACTCGTGGGTCGGGAGACCACCCCCGACGATCTGGGCGGGATGCTCGCGTCGAAGGGCGTGCTCACGGCGACCGGCGGCAAGACCTCCCACGCCGCTCTTGTGGCAAGGCAGTACGGCATCCCGACCGTCTGCGGCTGCAGTGCCCTGCAGATTGACGACGTTGCGCGCACCATCACCGCGCATGGCGTCGTGCTGAAGGAGGGCGACTTCATCTCGATTGACGGTACCAACGGGGTCGTCTACCACGGCCAGATTCCTACCAAGGAGCCCGGAGTTTCGGGCAAGTTCGCGGAGTTCATGGGCTGGGCGGACTCGATCCGCAGGCTCGGTGTGCGCGCGAATGCGGACACCCCGGAGCACGCTGAGGAAGCTATTGAACTCGGCGCCGAGGGCATCGGACTCTGCCGGACCGAGCACATGTTCATGGGCGACCGAGTGCCCGCGGTCCAGGCGATGATCCTCGCCGAGAGCGAGGAGATCCGCGAGCAGGCCCTTGCGAAACTGCTTCCAATGCAGCGCGAGGACTTCGTCGGCATCTTCAAGGCGATGGGCGGCCGACCGGTCACCGTGCGCCTGATTGACCCGCCGCTCCATGAGTTCCTTCCGCCGCTGAACGAACTGCTCGTCGAGCTTGCCGAGCTGCGCTGCAAGAACCCCGGCTCGCCCGAGATCAAGCAGAAGGAAGCGCTCCTGCGGAAGGTCGAGGACATGCACGAGGCGAACCCGATGCTCGGACTGCGCGGTTGCAGGCTCTCGATCTACTTCCCGGGGATCGTGAACATGCAGGTCGCCGCCATCATCGGCGCGGCGTGCGAGGTGAAGAAAGCGGGCATGGACGTCCATCCCGAGATCATGATCCCGCTCATCAGCGCGGTGGCCGAGCTGACCTACATCAAGACGCAACTCGAGGAAGTCGCGAAGAAAACGATGGCCGAAGAGGGCGTCGAGGTTGACTACATGTTCGGCACCATGATCGAGATCCCGAGGGCGGCGCTGACCGCCGACGAGATCGCGAAGGAGGCCGCCTTCTTCAGCTTCGGCACGAACGACCTGACCCAGATGGGCTACGGAATCTCCCGCGACGACGCCGGCAAGTTCCTGCCGCTCTACATCGAGAAGGGCATCTTCAAGGCCGACCCGACCGATACCATTGACCAGAAGGGTATCGGCCGGTTGATGCAGATCTGCGTCGAGGATGCGAAGGCCGTGAACCCGAAGATCAAGCTCGGTATCTGCGGCGAGCACGGCGGGGAGCCGGACAGCGTGAAGTTCTGTCACAAGATCGGCCTGAACTACGTGTCCTGCTCGCCGAAGCGCCTTCCCGTCGCGCGCCTCTCTGCCGCCCAGGCAGTCATCGAGGAGCAGGGTAAGGACGTGCAGCGGGACAAGTAGTGCAGAGTGTGGAGAATAGAGTGGGGAGGGCGGAACTGGACAGCAAAGCTCCGTCTGAGTCGCCTTGCCCCCACCGATGCACTCCGATGAACGCACATAGCTGAACCACAGAGCCCCGGTGACTCCCGTCGCCGGGGCTCTGCTCTTGGGAGGAGTTGCCCACTCCAAGGATGAAATGCTCACTGGATCTGGCAGGAGCGGCAAAGCTGTTCGTGCTATCGTGTGCAGGTGGTATAATGAAGATACGCGATGTGCTCAGACGTCTTCAGGACGATGGCTGGTAGGAAGCCCGTCGGCGTGGCATTCACCGTGTGTTGAAGCACGACCCTAAGCCCGGTGTCGTCGTTGTGCCCGGCCATATGTCTGACGAGGTCGCCCCCGGCACACTCAAGAGCATCTCGGACCAGGCGAGACTGGAGGAAAAATAGTGATTGAATACCCTGTAATCTTCGAGAGAGCAGGACGCAACTACTCGGCGTATGTGCCTGATCTTCCGGGATGCATCACCACGGGCAAGACTCTGGAGGAGACCGAGCGCAGCATCAAGGAAGCGATCGACCTCTACCTCGACACCCTGCGCGAGGATGGACAACCGATCCCCGTGCCCACTGCGAAGGCGAAACCGGTCTCCGTCGCCGCATAGCATATCTATCCACTTGGGAGAGTGGCTGATGAACGAAGGCAGCTTCGTAATCTTCACCAACACCATTGACGACATGGTGGCGTTCAACATGCACCACCTCGCCCATTCGCCGGCCTCCAGGCGCATCAGGTTCTGGTCCACTTGGGGGATCGCCCTGGTCATAGTGCTGATCGGCGCTGTCGCCTCTCTGGTACAGGGAAGCTCGCACAGCCTCGTTCTCGTATGCGCTTGGGCGGCGGTCTACCTGGCTTTCACCATACCCTACTACAGGTGGGCCGTCCGACGGCGTATCAGGAAGCTGGTAGGTGAAGGCGAGAACAGGAGTTTCCTATGCCGACACACGGTACGGCTGACGGATGAAGGTCTGCACGCCGAGTCCGAGGTGTCCGAAGGCAAGATTCTCTGGGCGGGCATAGAGCGCATCGCCGAGAACGACGACTACCTCTTCATCTACACGGGCGCGGCGATAGGGCTGGTGATTCCCAAGGCGAGGATCGAGTCGGGTGATCTCGCGTCTCTCACCGAGGAGCTCAGGCGAAACGTCGGTCCGGCTGCAGACGGGGGCCCGCGATGAGCCCGTACGAGATCACGATGCTGGTATGCTTCGGGGCGAGTTGGCCCTTCTCGGTCCACCGAACGTGGAAGACTAAGAACGTCGTCGGCAAGAGCCCCATCTTCCTCTCGCTCGTCATCGTCGGATACGCGGGTGGAATCTTCCACAAGATTCTGTACAATCCAGACCCCGTCGTCTGGCTCTACGCACTCAATGCCGTGATGGTAGCCGCCGACCTCGTGCTCTGGTTCCGCTACCGAGAGCGCCCGGCTTGCCGCGCCTCTGACTCTGCCGCGATCTGAAGAATCCGTGTCGGTTCGGGCCTGACTCTGCGAGCATCCCGCCGCGCCTGCGCTCAACGTTTGACCTCGCGGGTCTCCCATGGTAGACTGTGTTCGAAGGCATGTTGCCTTGACGCAACGGTGCGACCGGATACCCAGGGAGGTATCCGGTCGCACCGTTGCGTCAAGGCAACATGCCTTCGAACACAGTCTACCATGGGAGACCCGCGAGGTCAAACGT
>JAGONM010000007.1 GCA_017993055.1 Armatimonadota bacterium | reverse complement strand
TCGCCGGGGTGTAGCGCAGCTGGCAGCGCGCATGCTTTGGGAGCATGAGGCCGCCGGTTCGAATCCGGCGCGGACATCCGTGCTCAATATGCGCTCATGTAGCGAAGGCATGTGCGGTAAGAAACGGCCTTTTTCGGTGAAGGCATGTGCGGTAACAACCCGCATGCTGACCGCACATGTTTTCTGACTCTTCTCTGTGCTCCGAAAGGAGTGTCAGAGATGGGCCAAGTAATACGCCTTCAGGAGTCGCCTCGCACTACCGATCTGCCCGCCTGCGTCACCGCCTTCTTGAACTTCTCGCGCAGCAAGAACCTCGCCGCCGAAACGCTCGCATACTACGCGGGCAGGCTTCGAGCCTTCGCGAGGTTCACCGATCTGCACTGCCCGGACGCGACGCCCGGCGACATAACGCCCGGGATCGTCCGCGAGTTCATCACCTGGGTTCGCGAGTCCTCATCACCGGCAACTGCCAACCACTCACTCGCCGTGCTGAAACGGTTCTTCGGCTTCCTCTATGACGAGGGTTTCGTCGCGTCTAACCCGGCGGCGAACGTGCAGAAGCAGAGAGAGCAGAAACGAGTGATAGACACCTTCTCACGCGATCAAGTCGAGGCGATACTCAGGGCTTGCGGCAGGGACTTCTACGGCGCGAGGGATCGGGCGATCATCCTCACGCTATTGGACTGCGGGCTTCGAGCGTCGGAGCTTTGCGGCTTGACGCTGGATGCTGTGGACTGGAGCGAACAGACGTTTCGAGTGATCGGCAAGGGCGGCAAGGAGCGCATAGTGCCGTTCGGTTCGGGCGTCCGGCAGTCGCTCAGCGCGTACCTCGCGAAACGCGGCGAGAAGCTAGAGACGTTCTGCCTGTTCGTCACTCACTACGGCGAGCCTCTCGATCGCTACCGCCTGCGCGACGTGATAGTACGCCGATGCGCCGAGGCAGGCGTCACCGGCCTGCGGTGCAGTCCTCATACCCTCCGCCATACCTGCGCGGTGTCCTACCTGCGGGCGGGCGGCGATACGTTCACCCTGCAGAACCTACTCGGGCACGTCTCGCAGGAGATGACGCGGCGGTACTGCGAGAGCCTTACCGCAGATGACGTGCAGGCGAAGCACCGGGAGTATTCGCCTGTTGACAACATGAAGGGCATCGGCCCGAAGGACGGAAGGAGGCGGCTGAGGTAGCAGGTGTGCAAGTGCCTTCCGTCACATCAACCGGTGTGCACGTTGTAGAGGCATCTGCAGAATCCGGGTCCGCCGTCGTAGAACTCGGTTGTGCAGTCTTTGCACGGGATGGGCATGAGTCGTAGAGCCTCTTCCACAGAGAGTACTCTTCCGCTCTGGGCTCGGCAGGCAGGGCAAGAATCATCGCCAGCGTCGGAAATCTCGACCCTGTATGGGCCGGAGGGCTGTTGCTGGAGGTCCAGAAGGAACGCCTGAGCCGCCTTCTCAAGAGCGGGCCGATGGTCTTGGCGTAGGCGGCACATGAACAGGCCCATCTGATAGTAGATGATCCAGGGTGCCGAACTCCGTTGGGCTTGGCATTTCGCCAACTCCCAGGCCACTTGCGCGGGTGCAGGCTCACAGCCTGCCCTCTGCTTCAGGAATATGCTCATTCTTGAGAAATCGCTGCGGGACAGTCCCAGATCGGACACGAAGTCGGCTGACAGGGCTTCCTGTTCGGTTAGGAGTGAAACCGGGAATATGGTCTGCCTTGACCGTACATATATGTCTCGAGCACACATCGGGCATTTGGCCTTCCGGCCAGGTGCCTTTGCCAGAACGCGTTTGCAGTAGGGACAAATCGGTTGGCTGTCCAAGATAGCTCCTTCCTATGCCTTTGGGCTCGACTCCCGCCGATCTGCTTCAGGGTTCCGCAGACATGGTCTTCGCCTTCTGCAAGATACGGTTCAAACGAAGCCTCCGGCGAGGCGAGTCCTGTTCGGAGGACTGGCTATTGTTTGTCTATTGCTGGTAACCATGAACGTCTCATGATCGCGCTTTTCCCTATGGTAGCCACGTCGTACCTCTGCAGTTCACCTGTAGTAGTATCCAGCAAGAAGAGATCGCGCTGTTCTGTGGCCTTTGCGTCGCCTGTCGTAAATGACCAGATCGTGTAAGATCCTTGGACTAGCTGATACCTGCCTACCTGAGGAGCTGGCGAGCTGGAGGTAGTGGCGGCATACAGATGGCTCAGAACGAGGACAAGTATGCCAGCCAAGAGCACTACTGCTAGTACCTGAAACCTGGTTTTCGTCATGGCTATTGTCTCCTTCTTGTCGCGACTATGCCCTGCGCCGTCTCGCGCCCATCAGCAGCGCAATGCCGCCAGCGAGGGCAAGAAGGCTGGACGGCTCAGGAACGGGTGTGCCGTAGAAGTCAACTTCGTCGAGGAACATCCAGAACTTGGTTGGCTCGAGGGTGATCTGGGCAACCGAACCCGTGCAACCGCCGACGTCGAGCGTTAGTGTACACCTGGATGCGTCCGGGTATTGCGAGTTATCGAAGTTCCAGACACCGCACTGAGACAGAGTCTCCTCACTGTTGCCTACTGCCAACGTTATCTGCCTGGGAATGTACATGCTGGGACCGTCGGAACGGCCTGTGAACACGTCCACCCTGGTGAAGGTCGTCTGCTGAGCGAAAAAGAAGGTGATCGTGGCCGCATGACTCTCCCATGCTACCCACTCGTACGGATCATCGGCACCTCCACCCGGTTCGCCACTCCACGGTCCTCCGTGCAGACCATCGGTAAGTTGAGAGCCAGTGTCATCGTAATACGTGTACGCTCCAACATCACCGGTCGGTGCTACATAACTGGACGGCACTATCTCGACGCCGAGTGCCGCCGAACAAGCCAGAGATGTGATGACAAGTGCGACTAGGATCGAAGCGAGTTTCATCTTCTTTGCCTCCTGATCAGTTTTGCGAGTCCGCATAGCCCGCCGACCAGGGAGATCAGGCCGGAGGGCTCAGGGATAACGTCGTACTCCACTACGTAGCCAAGTATAGGTTCTACGTTGCGGGCATCATTCCACTTCGATGACTTCTCATTCAGCCACCCGAAGAAGTGCAGGCAGTGTTCCGTACCGGCCCATCCGTTGTCCGGCTGCGAGGTGGCCCAGTTTGTGTAGACCATAGGTTCACTGGTGACCCAACGCCACGCGCCGTCCGGCTCTGAGTAGTCAGGCGCGTCGAGATCCTGATAGCCGCCGATCCACGGCCCGTTCATGTTGTTGGAGTAGCGCCAGTACTTGTCGTCTGATATGAGACTGTAGATGAACTGGTTCTCCGGCTCGGCGGCCACGGTCGCAAGGTGACCGCCCACGGAACGTGAAGCCAAATCTGCTTCCGTCCATGTGATGAAGTTCGGGACATACACAGCCTCATACCAATGGTCGTTTCCGCCTGCGGCGACGGGCCACTGGACTGGTGCCGCCTGGGCTGCGATTGCCGGGAATATCAGCACAATGGCTGCCACTAACGCGAATGCTCTTTTCATCCTCTTCTCCTCCATAGCAGACCCAGAGTCGCAAGGCCGGAAGCTAAGGCGAACAGGCCGGAAGGCTCGGGAACAACGTTGTGCCACATGACGGCCTCGTAGTAGCCTGTAGACACGTTGAAGGCATAGCCTACAACCCAGATGTCACTACCCGTCACCTCGATGGCCCGTGCGTATGAATGTGCGTACTTGGTTTCGAGGACGCCATGGAGGTCTGACCAACTCTCCGCCGTTCCCGTCCATAACCCGGCGTGGTCGTTGCCAGTAATGCGCGCATACCCGAACTGATATGCGCCAGAGGCACCGCAGGCTTCCGACCAACTGCTCCAGTTCGGGCTGAGGTCCACGTAGCTCTCCGCTGTCCCGGTCCAGAGTCCGGCGTGAGTATAGCCACCGATGACCGCATACCCGACCTGTTGTCCGCCAGAGACACCATAGGCATAGGAATCGGTGCTCCCGATGGGATGGAGGTCTGCGAAGCTCTCCGCCGTCCCGGCCCATAGCCCAGCATGATAATTGCTGCCAATGCGCACGTATCCAACCTGTTGCCCGCCAGAGATACCATAGGCATAGGAATGAAGAATCCCAGCGGGATGGAGACTCACCCAACTTGCGGCTGTTCCGTTCCACAGACCTGCGCGAGACTGCCCGCTGATGCTGGCATATCCGACCTGCTGGCCGCCCGAGACGCCATAAGCGCGGGAGTGGGTGCTACCAGTTGGACTGAGATCCACCCAACTTGCCGCAGTCCCGGTCCATAACGCGGCATGGTCAAGGTAGCCGATGACCGCATACCCGACCTGTTGTCCGCCAGAGACACCATAGATACGGGATGAGGTACTCCCGGCAGGATGGATGTCAACCCAGCTTGCCGACGTCCCACTCCACATGCCCGCCTGTGTCTGGCCAACGGGTCCGCTGATGTTGGCATATCCGACCTGCTGACCGTCCGAGATACCGTGGGCTAGGGACACAGTACTTCCAGCGGGTTTCAGGTAACTCACCGTCCATCCAGCGAATGCCGAGGTGGATACTGCGAGGGCAAGAGCGACAACCGTGGCGAAGCGCAAGATGTGCTTGATGCTCATCCTCTTCTCCTCCTTTTCGTCGCAGCGGCGGCTCTGTAACAGCCTGCAAGTCGTGACTACAGTCGCCTGTCTGCTTGCGGGCATGTATGTACCCAATGGCTGAGCTTCCTAAACATCCCGAAGCGTGAGGCTGAGCCAAGGCACACATAGCGCAAGACTCCGCGCATACGGCGCGAGGATGCGTTTCTATGGCCTTCGGGCGTTCGGGCAGGGCGTCTGTGGGAAACCTCTTGTCGTCGGCGGATTCTTGGGAATCCCATGGAACGGGCGGATCCGCGGCAATCCATGATACGCGCAGGCCGCGGCGTTGACTGGGCACGATCAAGGCACCATCCGCCGAAGCCTGCAAGAGTCCGGCGCGGTGAAACAAGGCAGGCCGGAAAACGGTGCCGATTTCGGCGGAAGTGGCGAGGCTCGTGAGGTTGCGGCGCGGAAGTTCAACGTGGGCAGGTCGGCGGTAGATGAGGCCGAGCAAGTATTGGAAGCCGCGCCGGAACTGTTTGAGAGGGTGGTGGAAGGTGAGTCCGGGCTGCGCGAGGCGCAACGCGAGACAGCAGTTTTTCGGCGGAAACGAACTTGCACAGAAAACCGCGCACAGGGCCATTGACACACGAAAGAGGCCGTGGTAAAATATCACGGAGATAGAGACGGTCGGAGCGATGGCCAACTGAATAGAGACTGAACGCGTGCACTTTCCGGATACAGGTAGCATAACGCACCTGCCGGAGTGTCGCTGACACTACCCACAAGGGCACGCGTCGAAAGGAGTGTGCGGCATACCTGTAAGGTATGGCGGCCTTTCGACGCGTGCCCTTTTTGCGCGTGTAGTGACGAGGAGCGACGAAGACGTGAGGAGGTTCTCAAATGACAGCAACGGTTTCAGGACACAAACTGCTGAAGCCTGCGGAGGCGATGGAAACTCTGCGGCTCAGTCGCGCCGGGTTCTACCAGCTTGCCAGGCGCGGCGCGATCCCTACGGTTCGCGTGGGCAGGCTCATGTTCGTTCCGAGCGGATGGGTGGACAAGAAGCTCGGTGAGTGGGAGGAGGAAGCCGCATGATGCACACGACAGAGAGAACCAGCAGAGTCGCTCTAGCTTGCAGGCGCGGCGGCTCTGCTGGGCGAACACGCGATGAACGCGCTCACGGTTATTATAGCGTCACGTCGCCGAATGTCAAGGGCGAGAGGACGCACTGGCGCGACGCGGCCTTATCAGAGCGACATCGGCTCTACGGCGCTGACTGCCCGGCGGTTGACGTGGACTTTCTGCTTGTCGAGTTTGACTGCGGGCGGCCTTGCGCTCTCGTGGAATACAAGAGCGGCGATCCTCGCCCGCTGGACTTCGAGCATCCGTCCTACCGGGCACTTCGGCATCTTGCGGATGCGAGCCGAATACCAGCGGCAGTCGTCTTCTACAGTCCTTCGTTCTGGCACTTCACCGGCTACCCGCTAAACGCCCGAGCCGTCGAGTGGTTCGCCGAGGGCGAGGTCTTGAGCGAGCTCGAGTATGTGACGCGGCTGTACCGGCTTCGAGGGCGCGTAGTACCTGCGGCGGTGACGTGCAGGCTCAATCAAGTCAAGCCCGAGGAGGTGGGATGATGAAACACCCTACCTCAATGGCGGAGGTTCAAAACGATGCAGTACACTGCACTATTTCGGGCATAGCGGGCAAGCGGCGGCGAGTCCGAAACCCGAACAGTCCTCTGGAGGCGATCCGTTCGCGATGTTATGACTGCGCGGGTTACGAGTGGCGCGAGGTTCGCGAGTGCGTGGTGACTGACTGCGCCCTGTACCCTTTCAGGCACGGCAGGCGGCCCGGGACGGTGACGAGGAGGCGCGGCGATGACGCTTGACGATCTGCTCGGACGGCTTCAGGGCGTGCGGCCTGGTCGCGACGGCGAGTATATGGCCTTGTGCCCGGCTCACGCCGATGACAACGCCTCTCTCAGCGTCACCGAGGGCGAGGGCAAGCTTCTTCTGCACTGCTTCGCGGAATGCGAGACGGAGGACATAGTGAAGGCGCTCGGGCTCGAGATGCGCGATCTGTTCGCTGATGCGCCGAAGGCATCCGGTCCGAAGGCGGTCGGCGCGAAATACGACGGCCCGCCGCCGTGGGAGAAGCCTATTGTCGCGACATACGACTATTGCGACGAGGGCGGCAAACTGCTGTACCAAGTCCTTAGACATCCCGACAACCCGGACGGCTCGAAGGACTTCTCGCAGCGTCGGCCCGGCGGCGCTCACAGCTGGACTTGGAGTCTTGGCAACGTCCGGCGCGTGCTCTACTGCTTGCCCGAGGTGCTCGAGGCGGTGCAGTCGGGCGCGACGGTCTACATACCCGAGGGCGAGAAGGACTGCGACAACCTGCGGGCGTTGGGCTTGACAGCGACAACAAACTCAGTCGGCGCGTCGAGCAACTGGCTACCCGGTTACACCGAGAGTCTCACGGGCGCGAACGTCGTGGTTCTGCCGGACAACGACGAGCCGGGACGCAAGCACGCTGAGCAGGTCGCGAACGCGATCCACGGCACGGCGGCGACGGTGAAGGTGCTCGAACTGCCGGGACTGCCGGAGAAGGGCGACGTAAGCGACTGGCTCGAGTCCGGCGGGACGGTTGACGAGCTTCTGCGGCTTGTCGAGGATGCGCCCGAGTGGACGCCGACGGCGGCTTCACTAACCGTTAGTGAACCGGCGGCGATCCCGGGCAGTGCGCCGGACGGGTTCACGCTCACCGATCTAGGCAACGCTGAGCGGCTCATAGCGGCCCACGGCGCGAACCTGCGTTTCGATGTGGACGCCGGACAGTGGCTCGTTTGGGACGGCAGCCGATGGGCACAGGACGCTACCGGCGAGGTTCATCGGCTAGCTCGTGAGGTGGTTCGCGGGCTGTATGCCATACTGCCGGACTGTCCGACGGCTGAGGCGAACGCGGCCCTATACAAACACGTCCGAGGTTCGGAGGCCGCAGGCAGGCTCGATGCGATGGTACGGCTTGCGGAGAGGTGTCCGGGCGTGCCAGTCCAGGCGAAGGACTTAGACGCCGATCCTTGGCTGTTCAACTGCGCGAACGGCACGCTGGACTTGCGAACCGGCGAGCTTCGAGAACACCTTCAGTCGGACTTGCTCACGAAACTGTCACCCGTCAAATATGACGCTGATGCGACGTGCCCGAGATGGGATCGGTTCTTGTCCGAGGTGTTTGACGGCCCGGATGTGATCGGGTTCGTGCATCGGATGGCGGGTTACATCCTCACGGGTGACACCCGCGAACAGTGTTTCTTCTTGCTGACCGGGAAGGGCAGCAACGGCAAGAGCGTGCTCGTCAACACACTGGCACACATAGCGGGCGACTATGCGAAGGGTACGCCGGTCACGACGTTCTTAGACCGGCGCGGCGAGAACACGTCCGATCTGGCAGGACTGGTCGGAGCGCGGCTTGTCACGGCGTCCGAGGGCGAGGGCATGACGTCCTTCAATGAGTCCCTACTCAAGCAGGTAAGCGGCGGCGATCCGGTCACGGCGCGGCATCTGTACCAGCCGTATTTCACCTTCACACCGGCGTTCAAGGTGGTGTTCGCGACAAACGAAGTGCCGCGTATACGATCCCAGAACTACGCGATGAGGCGGCGCGTCAAGATGCTACCGTTTCGGCGGCGGTTCTACTACCCTCACGAGCAGCAGCATCCCGTCCGGGATGAACGGCTCGGTGAGAAGCTGAAGGCAGAGGCGGCGGGCATCCTCGCGTGGATGGTTCGCGGGTGCATCGAGTGGCAGAAGCACGGGCTCGGTATGCCGGACGTACTACAGCATGAAGTCGAGAGTCTCTTTGAGAGTCACGACGTTCTGCTTGACTTCATCGAGGACAAGTGCGAGCTGCATCCGAGGCTGGAGGTGGAGTCCGGCGAACTGTGGCGGGCTTACTTGGCGTGGTGCGAGGACACGAAAACCAAACAGGCGTTCAAGTATTCGTCTGAGTTCTCCCGTAACCTGTGCAGGCGGGACAACATCGAAACGCGGCGAGCGCCGGGCGGCAAGCGGGTACGTCTCTTGAGCGGGATCGGGTTGAAAGACGCTTCTGGACTGCCGCCGGATGAAGGCTTAGGGACGGGTAGGGACGGTAAAACGCCTTTTTGCGAAACTCTCCCACGCGAGGCACACATAGAGAAAGTTCGTGAAAACACCGTTTACCCGTCCCTACCCGTCCCGTCTGAGCGTGAAAACATCGAGCCGGACATACCTGCGTACCACATGGCGGCGCGGCCCGGCAAGTGCATCCACTGTGACGGGCGTACCGAGCACACTCTCGATGGCGAATACTTCTGCTATTCGTGCTACAAGAAGTTCTACACAGATAAAGTAGAGGTAACGGCATGAAAGCGAGGTGGTGTCTCATACCATAGAAGGGCTTGGCATCGGCGGCGGCGACGAATACACCGAGAGAACAAACAGGAGGCAAGAACGATGTGGCGATTCGATTACTACGCACAGAGCTTAGGTAAGGTACTTAGCGCGATCCCGGCTTACGCCGAGAAGCGGAGCGCGATGACAGGCAGCCCGGACTATTCGGACGGCTACAAGCAGTCGAAGATCGGCGAGCTTGATGCACAGATGCAAGAAACCGTGGAGAGCGCCTTCACCGAGATGACACAGCAGGTCACGAGAGACCTGGCGGCGGCGAAGAAGAAGGCAGAAGGGCAGGCCGTACCGTTCGAGGAGCGGACATACTACGCGACTATAGCGGCGCAGGATGCGGCGGGCAAGCAGCCGGGCGATCTGCTTGCGCTCTACAAGAAGGCGGCTGAGTCCGGCAACAGGGCGCACAGGGATGAACTGGCGCGGGTGATCGGCCCGATGCTCTCCGCCGATACCAAGCATGATCTTGCGTGGCGAGAGGTTCGGCAGGCGTCTCTGAGCGAGCAGGAGGTGCGGGCGGAGCGGATGGAGTCCGCCTCGAAGGACTTGGCGAGCATGATGGGCAGCCTGAAGCAGCATACGGCTTGGACTGTGGAGAACGTCCGCGACGGCGGCGACGTGAACGCGGCGGGCGGCACTATTACGTCTGTGTTCGAGAAGATCGGGGCTGATCCGAGGTTCGCGGGCGACTCGATGAGGTGAACTGATGACGCTCATACAGAGACTAAGACGCCTGGAGGAGCTTGCTGAGGAGCAGTCGCCGTACCTATACACAAAGGACGGCGGCAAGTTTCGGGTGTCGAGCATGGATCTTCTGGGTGCGTTCGTCGAACTGCTCGAGCTCGAGGCACTGCGGACGCTGGACAGGCCCGCGCCGGAGAAGCCGCCGGAGTATGGCTACCTGTGGCCTGCTCTGTGCCGGTCTGTAGAAGGACAGAGCGGACTTGTGGACATGTTGAGGACTATGGCGCTCGAGGCAGTCGAGTGCGACGAGAGGCGGTGACGGCATGAGCACAGAGCTAGCAAGCATACCGAAGAACGCGAAAGAGCGGATCGTCGTTTCGGACGCCGAATACAACGGCATCGAGCTTGTTGACATCCGCGTATACTTTCAGGCCGATGACGGCGAGTGGCATCCGACGAAGAAGGGTGTCTCACTGCGGTGGGCCTTGTTCGGCGAGCTTCTCGCGGCGTTGAACGGCATCGAGAGGCCGAAAGCGGGCGGGCGAATATGAAAGTGAACGGGCAGAAGAAGAAGTACGAACTTGCGGTAGTGGCGCTGCTCGAGTCCGACTCCGTAATAGACGCGGCGCGGTCAGTCAACATCGGCGAGACAACCATATACCGATGGATGAAGGACGCTGAGTTTCAGGCTCTGTACCGGGATGCGCGGCGCGAGGTCGTGCGGCAGGCGGTGGCACGACTGCAACGGGCGTGCAGGCGGGCGGTAGACACTCTCACGGATGTGATGGAGTGCGGCGAGTCGCCTGCATCGGCCCGGGTGACTGCGGCGCGGGCGGTGCTCGAGATGGCCTTCAAGGCGGTAGAGCTCGAGGACATAGACGCCCGCGTTACGGTACTTGAACGGGCGGGCGATCCGGGAGGTATGCGGTGATGACACTGCGGCGGCGAGTTGAAGGACTCGAAGCGGATCGGGCGGCAGAGCAGGCGCGGCCCGGCATGATTCACGTTCACTATGAGGACGGCAGTAAGGCTTGTCCGGCTTGCGAGTCTCACGGCAAGCCCGGGCGGTCGGACACCGTTCTGACAGTGCGGTACACGGCTAGCGAGAAAGGCGAGTGATGGGCAGTAAGAACATGAAGCAGCTACAGATGCTCATGCGGCGTTACGGCCTGCGGCGTCCGAAGAAGTACGATCCGCGAAAGACGGCGCAAGAGAACCTTGCAGAGTCGGCGCGTGAAGGCCGGACACAACCGCCGAGGTGACGAAAAAGGGCTATAGAAAGAGCTTGACTCCACCGCACATGCCCGCTAGAATAAGGCATCACAACATAGCACAGAGAAGCATGAAAGCATGTGCGGTAAGGCCAAAAACGAGACCGCACGTGCCTTCGAAAAACCAGCGTTTTGAGCTTACGGTGAGCCAACTTTTCGCCGGGGTGTAGCGCAGCTGGCAGCGCGCATGCTTTGGGAGCATGAGGCCGCCGGTTCGAATCCGGCCACCCCGACCATGCGAGTACGAAGTACGGGAGTACGGCGTACACGGACCTACGGCCCGCGCTCCGCGGGTCGTTTGTCGTTTCGAGAGGTCAGTGCGGAGGGCTTCATGAAGAGGATCGGAGTTCTGACGAGCGGGGGAGACGCCCCGGGCATGAACGCGTGCATCAGGGCGGTCGTCCGGGCCGGGATCGCGCGCGGCGTCGAGACAGTCGGCATCCGGCGCGGCTATATCGGCCTGCTCGAACTCAACGCCGAGACCCTGACCAGCCGCTCGGTCGGCGGGATCGCCCGATGGGGCGGGACCATCATCGAAACCGCACGCTGCCCCGAGTTCGAGACGCCCGAAGGCATCAGGAAGGGCGTCGAGAACTTCCGCAGGCTCGGCCTCGACGCTGTGATCGTGATCGGCGGAGACGGCTCCCTTCGCGGCGCGCTCGAACTCCACAAGGCGGGCGTTCCGTGCGCGGGAGTGCCCGGCTCGATTGACAACGACGTCTGCGAGACGGAGACCTCAATCGGCGTTGATACCGCCATGAATACCATCCTGGAGGCGATTGACAAGCTCAAGGATACCGCTAGCGCCCACCGCCGCGCCTTCGTCGTAGAGGTTATGGGGCGGCGCAGCGGCTATCTGGCTCTTGCGGCCGGGGTTGCGGGTGGTGCGGAAATGGTCATCGCTCCCGAACGCCCGCAAAGCATGGAAGACATCGTTCTAGAGATGGAGAGAGCCAGGCAGCGAGGCAAGCCGCACTTCATCATCGTCGTGGCGGAGGGGGCCGTCCCCAGCGCGAGCGCTATATGCAGCACCCTGATCGCCGAGCATCCCGGCTTCGACGCCCGACTCACCGTCCTCGGCCATGTCCAGCGCGGCGGCTCCCCGACCGCTTCCGACCGCCTGCTTGCCACGAAACTGGGAGCGGGAGCGGTGGAAGCCCTGCTCCGCGGGGAGCGCGGCGTTATGGTGGGCGTCCGAGAGGGACAGGCGGTCTCGGTGCCGCTCGACAAGGTGCTCTGCACGGATCGTCCGGCCGACGGTGAACTCCTTCGGCTCGAGGATATGATCGCCCTGTAGGTCCCCGGGCGCATCGGCTGCATGCGCTCCTCCTAAGCCCTGACCTTACTCCGGCGCTTGACGGTGCTACTCGAATCAGCGATAATCTCTCACGGCACATCTGCCCAAACCTCGGAGGTTCTTCGATGCGTACTGCTCTCATAACGGTATCCGTTCTGCTCATCGCTATCAGCGCCGGCGGTGCGGTAGAGAATCAGGCTTACCTCGGAATGTTCGCCGAGACCGGCCTTACCAGAATCGCCGGCATGCCTGAGATGCCCCCGATCCCGCCCGGCATTGATGTCTCCAGCATGCCCGGGATGGAGGGCATGATGAGCATGGGCAAGCCGACCCGTTCGTTCACCGTGCGGCTCTGGTCGCCCGGGATCGCTCCCGAGGGTGCGACCGCGAGCATCGTTCCGCCTGCCGGCCTGAAGCAGGGGGACAGGCTCGACCTCGACCTCTATCGCCCGAAGCCCGAGAAGGCCGACGGGCAGGACGGCGGTTCCGGCGCGTCCGGCAGCAAGCCGCCGGACTTCACGATCAAGTACTACTGGGGATCGTCCGCGGCCGTCAGGCCCGGTCAGCCCAAGGTCATCAACTTCAAGACGATGGACGCCGAGGCGAAGCGGCTCATGGAGAAGGAAAGCCGTTCCGCAAAGGCGATGTCGGCGTACTTCTACAAGCCGGATTGGACGACCGGCTACTGGCCTACGCAGAAGCAGCCCGGCAAGATCGCCGCCGACGCGTCCCTGCCCGGCAGGTATTCCCTGACGACCAGCTACACCGGCAGCGTCGAACTCGACTGCCCGGCGAACGTGGACTTCCTGGCCCCAATCGAGATCGCTGCCCCGGATCTGGAGGAGACGCCCGACCTGAGCAAGGCTGTCAAGCTCGAGTGGAAACCCATTCCCAACCTGCTCGGCTCGCACGCGATGATGATGGGCATGCAGGGCCGGGACACGATCATCATGTGGAGCTCGTCGGAGGTCTGGAAGGACAACCTCATGTCTGTGGACTGGGGATACCTGCAGATGGCCGAGGTGAAGCAGTACGTGAAGGACAAGATCATGATGCCCGGCGAGCAGATCGGCGTCACGATCCCGGCGGGCATCTTCGCGGAGTGTGATTTCACCTCGATGACGATGACCGGCTACGGGCCGGGCGCGGCTCGCATGGACACGCAGCCTCTTCCGCGTATCCAGACGAAGACGACGCTCTCCCTCCAGCTCGGCGGCAAGGCCGTCGGCGATATGGGGGACAACTAGACTCCGTGAGGAGACAGCCATGACGGACGAGAACAGACTCACCAGCTTGGAGCCCGGCATGCCGATCCTCGTGGGCGGCGACCGGGTTCTGCACGTTTCCCAGGAACTGGCTGACAAGTTCGAGCCCGGCGACAAGTTGCTCGTCGTGCGCAAGACCGGCGACATCCTGCACATCCCGCAGGCCGTGGACGCACTCGCGACCGAGGCTGTCGGCCGCGCGCTCGATGCGTTCGACGCCCAACAGGCGGCGTCCGACGATCAGTTCACGCGGTTCTACGACGAGTTCGCCGACCGCCTCGCCGACGAGTGCGTCTGGACGATGGTCGCGGGCGTCAACGCCAGGGACGTCGAGCGCGCGAAGGCGAAGGGACGCTCGACCACCCGCCTCCTCGCGGGCGACAAGATGCGGAACGACATGATCGCGGGCCTGCGTCAGTGGCGCGACCTGCCTTCGCGCCGCGACAAGGTGACCGGTCGGGTCGAGCACGAGGGCTGGGTCGTCGAGGAGGTCGTCAGCCCGTGCGGGGTAGTCGCGTTCGTCTTCGAGGGGCGGCCGAACGTCCTGGCCGACGCGACCGGCGTGCTTCGGAGCGGCAACACCGCCGTCTTCCGTATCGGGAGCGATGCCCTTAGGACCGCGAAGGCGATCATGGACTTCGCCCTCCGGCCTGCGCTCAGGGAGTCGGGGCTGCCGGAGTATTCCGTCACGCTCCTCGAGAGTACGGAACACTCCGCCGGATGGGCTCTCTTCGCCGATCCCAGACTTGCGTTGGCGGTCGCTCGCGGCTCCGGCCGGTCTGTTGACCTGCTCGGCTCGATAGCCCGCGAGGCCGGGAACGCTGTCAGCCTCCACGGCACCGGCGGGACCTGGATCATCGCCGACGAGTCGGCCCATCCCGATACGTTTGAGTCGGCGGTGTTCCATTCGATTGACCGCAAGGTGTGCAACACGCTCAACACGGTCTGCATCCCCCGCTCCCGCGCGGGCGACCTCGTGCCCAAGCTGCTCAGCGCCCTGCAGAAGCGCGGCGAGAAGCTCGGATACGGCTACCGGCTCCATGTCGCTCACGGCAGTGAAGACATCATCCCCGAGGAGCTGTTCACCAGGGAGACGGACGTCATGCGCGCGGCCGGCGTCCAGCACGAGTTGACCGCAACCATCTGGCCGGACGACCAACTCGGCCACGAGTGGGAGTGGGAGCAGACACCCGAGGTGACGGTGGTCGCGATACACGACCTGGACGAGGGCATCCGGCTCTTCAACGAGCAGTCGCCCCTGCTGGCGGCGTCGCTCGTCAGCGACGACGAGGCCTCGCACGAGAAGTTCCTCCGCGAGTTGAATGCCCCGTTCATCGGTAATGGGTTCACGCGCTGGGTGGACGGGCAGTACGCGCTCGAGCGCCCGGAACTCGGGCTCTCGAACTGGCAGAACGGCCGGCTCCTCGCCCGCGCCGCCGTCCTCACCGGCGACGGTGTCTTCACCGTGAAGCTCCGTGTCCGCCAGTCCGACCCGGACGTGCATCGGTAGGGGCGGGCTTCTACGCCCGCCGGAGGTCCGACCGGTCTGACAGGTCTGACGCGTCCGACGCCCGATCCGCTGAGAGGAACACATGCGCATCACCCTGATCATCGCACTACTCGCCATATCAGCCGCGCACGGAGGGACCATGGACACCCTGAGGACCGGGTTCGCCAACCCGGGGAACGACTACCGCGCACTCCCGATGGAGTTCGACTACGCCAAACCGACGGAGTTCGCCGACAAGCTCGTCGAGGGCGGATGGGGCGGCGCGCATTTCGGCTATCCAAACGGCGGCCCGGGATACCTCCGCGACGAGGCGGGCTGGGATCAGTACACGGCGGCGGTCAAGGCGTGCAAAGAGCGCGGGCTGAACGTCTGGATCTACGACGAATGGGGCTATCCCAGCGGACGAGCGGGCGGACACGTCCTGGAGGGCCATCCCGAGTACGAGGCCCAGGGGCTCTTCTACGACTCCACCGACGTTCCGATCAAGAAGGCGCAGCCGTTCGAGTGGCGCGTCCCCGAAGGCACGCCGTTCTACATCGCGCTCTGCGATCTCGACTGGAACGGGCGAATCGTCGGGCAGCCGACCGACCTGACCGACAAAGTCCAGGACGGTATCCTCAAGATCGAACTCCAGCCCGGCACGTGGCGGCTGATCGCGTTCGTCCAGAACCGCCTGCGGGAGGGCACGCACGCCTCGATCGCATTCGGGCCTTACGTCAACATCCTCGATCCCGATGCGGTCAAGCGGTTCATGGAGATCACCCACGATGCTTTTTATGCCCACTGCGGCCCGGATTTCGGAAAGACCATCAAGGCCGTCTTCAACGACGAGGTCTCGCTCATGAGCGGCTTCCTCACCGACGATACGCAGCCGCATCCCGCGCTGGCATGGTATCACGGCCTGCCGGAGATCTTCCTCAAGCGGACCGGCTACGACATCCGGGAGTGCCTCCCCGCGCTCTTCAACAACGTCGGCGCGGATACCGCCCGTAAGCGGTGCGACTGGTACTCGATGATCTCAGAGCAGGTCGCGGCGTCGTTCTTCGAGCAGGTCCGCGAATGGTGCGAGGCGCACAAGGTCGCGTCCACCGGCCATCTGCTGTGGGAGGGGTCGCTGATCTTCCATGCCAACTTCTACGGCAGCGTCTTCCCCTCGTTGCGGGAACTTGAATGGCCGGGGATCGACGTGCTCGGCGCGGACTACGGGCACACATCCGGCTCGCACGTCGAAGGCGGGCCGGTCACCCCGAAGCTGATCGGCTCGGCCGCGCATATCTATGACAAGAAGCGCACGATGTCCGAGTCGTTCTGCTTCGTGACCGGCAAGACGCCGATCGAGGACCTCCTCGCGCACATAGCCTGGCAGGAGGTGCTCGGGATCAACAGCTTCACGACTTTGAGCATCAACGACCAATATCCCCCGAAGTCATTCCGCCTGCTGAACGACTACACCGGCCGCCTGAGCTACATGCTCACGCAGGGACGGTTCACGGCGGATGTGGCGGTCCTCTACCCGATCGCCTCCGTGTGGGCCGACTTCAAGCCGACGAACCGCCACGTCCACTTCCTCGACGACAACCCCAGGGCGAAGGATGTGGACGACGCCTGGCGCGCGATCTCCTCGGAGGTGCTTGCCTGCCAGCGGGATTTTGACTACCTCGATGAGGATGCGGTCCGGCGCGCGAAGGTCTTGGGTGGCAAGCTGGTGATCGGGAAGAATAGCTACTCGGTCCTCATGCTCCCCCACGTCACGACGCTCGAGTTCGCAACCCTCAAGCAGATCGAGCGGTTCGTCGCCGCTGGCGGTACTGTGATCTCCTACGAGACGCTCCCGTACACCCGCGCCGACGCCGGCCCATCGGATGAGCATCGCGCGCTGGTAGATGACCTCTGGGAGCGCAAGGGAGTCATCCACACCGAGACGATGCGCTCATTCCGCGAGGCCCTCCGGTCGAGCGGCACTCCCGACCTGGTGGTCACGCCGTCGGTGGACCGTCATGCTGAACTCGATTCAGCATCCACGCCGGACGTCTACTACCAGCATCGAATCCTGCCCGATGGCGACATCTTCTTCCTGGTCAACAACTCGGCCGACCCCGTCACCGGCGACTTCGCCTTCCGCGCATCAGGCAAAGCGGAGGTTTGGAATCCCCTCACCGGCGAGACCTCCCACGCCGAAGCCGCGAAGAAGAACGGCACGACCACCCTCCACCTCACCCTCCCGCCGAGGAGTGGAAGGTTTGTCGTGTTCGGATGGTAAGTAACGACAACGGATTATCGAACTGGTGGTGGGCGATAGATGATTCGTTTGTTCGTTTCCTCAGTTCCTTGTCGGTCACCCGGCGGAGGATACGCACGCCGCTTTCGTGAACAGATACGCGACTATCTCCGGTGAGGTCCAACATGAACCGTCTGTTCCCGGCAATCATCGTCTGTGCAATCCTTGCGAGCGCCGCCTGCGCCGACATCCCGCGCCCGGAGCATCCGAACCCGATGGCCGTGCGGGGCGAGTGGATGAACCTCAACGGCACGTGGGAGTTCGCCGAGTCCGACGGAAGACTGCTCCCCAGCCCTCCCCGCAACGGAGAGGTCGCCGACCAGGGATTCCTCACCGACAAGCCGTATCCCGACAAGATCATCGTCCCGTTCTGCCGGGAGAGCAAGCTCTCGGGCCTCGGGCGCACGGGATTCGTCAAGAACGTCTGGTACCGCCGGACCTTCGATCTGCCCACGACCTGGAAGTCGAAGCGGACGCTCCTCCACATCGGTGCGTGCGACTACGAGACAACCGTCTGGATGAACGGCGAACTCTTGGGCAAGCACCGGGGCGGAAGCGCGCCGATCACCTTCGAGATCACGAAGCAGCTTCAGCGGGGACAGAACACCGTCACCGTCCATGCCTTCGACGACACCCGGAGCGGCCTCCAGCCCACAGGCAAGCAGGCCCACTCCGAGCAGAGCGCGGGATGCGTCTACACGCGCACGACCGGCATCTGGCAGACGGTCTGGCTCGAGGGGGTCGGCTCCACATATATCAAGGATTTCACGATCGAGACCGATCCGGGCCGCGGCAGGGTCATCATCCGGCCGGAGATCGACGGCTGGTGGGCCGACATGGCGATCAAGGCGGTCGCATCGGCGGACGGGAAGGTCGTCGGGGTCGATCAAGTCAAAGCCGAGTGGCGAAGCGCCCATCTCGTGCTGAGCATCCCCAACCCGCGCCCCTGGTCTCCGGAGGACCCGTTCCTCTATGACCTGAGGCTCGTCATCACCCTCAACGGGAAGGTCGTAGACGAGGTCAAGTCGTACTTCGGCCTCCGCGACGTCTCTATCCTGGGGACGGTCATCAATATCAACCGCAAGCCCGTCTTTCAGCGGCTGATCCTCGACCAGGGCTTCTACCCCGATGGAATCTGGACCGCCCCGACCGACGAGGCGCTCAAGCACGACATCGAGCTGTCGCAGGCGGCCGGCTTCAACGGTGCGCGCCTCCACCAGAAGGTCTTCGAGCCGCGATATCTCTACTGGGCCGACAAAATGGGCTACCTGCTCTGGGGCGAGTTCCCGAGTTGGGGCATAGACTACACGAACCCGAGCGTCAACCTGCCGTTCCTCGAGGAGTGGACCGAGATCGTGCGGCGCGACAGGAATCATCCCAGCGTCGTCGGCTGGTGCCCGCTCAACGAGACTACCGGAGCGGCGGGTGACCTGCAGAACGCCGTGATCGCCGCCACCCGCCTGGCCGACCCCGGGCGCCCGGTGCTTGACACCAGCGGCTACGTCCACAGCCTCGCCGAGCCGGATGTTCTCGACACGCACGACTACGAGCAGAACCCCGAGGCGATGAAGGCCCGGTACAACGACAACTTCGCGCCGAACATGGTGCTCCCGGCGAGATACGGCGGCCCGGAGATCAGGGCGAACGTCCCGTTCATGGTCAGCGAGTTCGGGGGCATCGGCTGGAGCGTCACGGGCGGATGGGGCTATGGAGCGGCTCCTAAGGACAAGGAGGAGTTCTATGCCCGCTACAAGGGGCTCTGCGATGCGCTGCTCGACAGCCCGTCGCAGTTCGGTTTCTGCTACACGCAGCTCACCGACGTCGAGCAGGAGCAGAACGGCCTCTACACCTACGAGCGCGTGCCGAAGTTCGACGTGAAGCGCATCCACGACATCACCGCCCGCCCGGCGTACATCGAGACGCACTCCCATTGGGAGACGGCCAAGACGCTCGGGGCCCAGCCGGCATCCGACTGGCGCGTGGTCGTCGGCGCGTGCGTAGACAAGGGCGTGGCTAAGGCGTGGCGATACACGTTCGATGAGCCGGCCGACGACTGGGACGAGCCCGGATTCGACGACTCCGCCTGGAAGTCCGGCCTCGGCGGGTTCGGCTCCAAGGGCGGATGGGAGTGGGCGATCCGCACTGCCTGGGCGGCGCCGGACATCTGGCTTCGTCAGACGTTCGAGTACGACGGCAAGCCGTTCGACAGCGCGATGCTCGTCGCCCACTACGACAACAAGACCGAGGTCTACATCAACGGGAAGCGTGTCTGGCACGGCACGGGCTGGAACGACCGCTACTCCGGCTTCAACGTGATGAAGACGATCAAAGATGTCCTCAGGCAGGGGACGAACACCATTGCGGCCCATACCCACCAGGATACCGGCGGCCAGTTCATAGACCTCGCCTTGCTCCTCTCCGTATCGAGATGAACTTCGCCGGTGACCGGGCGTCCTCTGCAGTGCCGCCTCGCGTCTGCCGATACTAAATACTGGGAAGAAAACAGCCACAAATATGGCGATTTGTAGAACCTTTGCGACTCTCAGCCCGTCATAAAAGCAGGGTGTGTCCGTTCCGCGCGTGAGGGATACCTCGTTGCGCTCGTAGCTATCATAGTCCTTATGCGGCAGCCTGCAATCATATTCGGCTCACGATGTTGACCCTCTCTGCGGCACGGGCACCGACCTGCAGGTTCGAGAACGCGTGATCTGGCGGTTCACGCGCGGGTACGTTCCGTTCCGAGATGAGGTGTGTCCTTGCTGGGAAGACTCAGACTGGCTCGGTGTTTCTTCACACTCGTGCTGCTTGCGGCGGTAGCGGCGCTTCCCGCCACTGCCGGGGTTAAAGGCGGCGCGTCCGGTCATGGCATCGCCAAGCCCGAGTACTCTCCCAGCCGGATCATCGTCAAGTTCTCATCCCCACCTTCGGTTTCCCGCGGTCCGAAGGGTTTCGCCTCAACCAGGATGCCGGCCGTGGATGCGCTCAATGTGAGGCACGGCGTAAGCCAGATGCGTCCCGTGTTCCGCCGGGCCTTCGAGGGCAAACCGCTGCCGAACGGCCTCGCCCGGAAGCTCGATCGCACCTACCTGCTGGAGTTGTCCGAGGCAAGAGACCCCGTCGAGGTCGCCCTCGAGTATTCGAAGCTTGCCGAGGTCGAGTATGCGGAGCCCGACCGAATCCGCCGCGCATCGCGGGTGGACCCGAACGATCCCTACTGGCTCTCAAACAACTCCTGG
Organism: Armatimonadota bacterium; assembly: GCA_017993055.1. Lineage (NCBI taxonomy): Bacteria > Bacillati > Armatimonadota > Armatimonadota bacterium. The sequence continues at coordinate 108,948 of JAGONM010000007.1, read as the reverse complement.
GGACAGAACTACCGCGACCAGTGGGACATGGAGATCATGAAGTGTCCGGATGCATGGGACATCGAGACCGGGGATGCCACGGTAGTGATCGCCGTTGTTGACACGGGCATAGACTACCTGCATTCGGACCTCGCCGCGAATATCTGGACCAATCCGGGCGAAGTTCCGGCGAACGGTCTCGACGACGAAGGCAACGGCCGTATAGACGACGTGTACGGGTACGATTTTGCCTACAAAGACAATGATCCCATGGACGGCAACGGCCACGGCACCCACGTTTCCGGCGCGATAGGCGCGGTTGGGAACAATGGCATAGGGATTGCGGGCGTCAACTGGCAGTGCAAGCTGATGGCCGTCAAGGGCCTCGACAACTCCGGAAACGGCTTCGACTCCGACCTCGCCGAGGCGATCATCTACGCGGCTAACGCCGGCGCCAATGTGATAAACATGAGTTGGGGTGGGGAGGGGTTTTCCCAGACCATCCACGAGGCGATTGAATACGCCCACGCGCAGGGAGTCGTCCTCTGCGCTGCCGCCGGGAACTTCGCTACAGATCTCGCGGCCGAGCATCCGGCCTGCGACAACTACGTCATAACAGTTACGGCCACCGATCCCAGCGACGAGGCGTGTCCGTTCACCAACTGGGGCATCAAGGCGTCGGTAGCGGCGCCGGGTGGAAACGGCTACCTCTCGACCCCTGCGTGCGCGGTTCACAACTGCCTCTCACTTCGCGCTGGGACTACCGATCCGCTGTCCGGCGAATGCGGACCGGGCACGGCGGTTGTCGGCGGCGAGTACTATCGGATGGCGGGCACGTCAATGGCTTGCCCGCACGTCTCCGGCCTCGCCGGTCTGGTTCTCGCGGCGCACCCGACATGGTCAAATGAGCAGGTCCGTCAGGCAATTCAGATGCGGGCAGACGACGTTCGCACCCCGGGATTCGATAAGTACAGCGGTTTCGGCCGAGTGAATGCCTACAGCACGATCACCTCGGCCGAGCCGATGACAGCGTTTGTCAGTTCGCCAAACAGCAGCTCAGAGGTTTCGGGAACGGTGGCGATATGGGGGACCGCGCGAGGCCCCGGCCTCGCATCGTGGACTCTCGACTACGGCGCGGGCCATCAGCCGAGTTCCTGGTCTACTATCGCGACCGGCTTCTCTGCGGTGGTGCGCGGCAAGTTGGCGGACTGGGATGTGACCGGCGTATCAAATCAGCTCTATACCCTGCGGCTCAGGGTCGTGGGCCAGGGGACTGAAACGGCGGAGTTTCGCATCGGAGTCACCCCGAAGTCCACGGAAGGGTCTGGGCACTTCACGGAACTCTACGACACCGCGCCGTTTGATCTTGCTTACACGTCGCTCCAGTTCGTGCCGGACGGCTCGGACGAGTACTACTCGCTCTGCACGCGCCAGATACTCCAACTGCCGACCGACCCGGCGGGCGGAACGCAGATCACCCTGGCGGACGACGATTCCGCCCTGGTGACTTTGACGAGCGGGGCGCAGATATCGCTCTATGGCAATATGCGAACGCAGTTCTATGTGGGCGGCAACGGCTATGTCACTCTCGACGTGGGCGACAGCAGCTATGCGGAATCCTACTTCAGCCACTTCAGCCGCAAGCGTGTGGCTGCGCTCTTCGACGACCTGATCCCCGGTACGGGCGTTAGTTGGAAGCAGCTCACCGATCGCGTGGCCGTCACCTATCTGAACGTTCGAGAGTACGGAGCCACGACGCAGAATACCTTCCAGATCGAGTTGTTCTTCGACGGCCGCATCACGGTTTCTTACCTGAACATCGCCGCATCCGACGGTCTCGTCGGCCTCTCGGCCGGTTCGGGCGTTCCGGCGGATTTCGTGGAGAGCGATCTCTCCGGCTATCCGAAGTGCCTCCTCGTCGGGCGTGCTCTAACGATAGTAAAACCGAACGGCGGCGAGTGCTACGAGCCCGGCACCACGGCCAGGATTATCTGGAGCTACTCAGGGAACAACTGGCAGCCCTCGGATAGGGTGAAGCTCGAATACTCGCCCGATGCCGGCGGGACATGGTCCCCTATTCCCGGAGCCCAGAGTGTCCCTTACAACGCAGGCTTCTTCAACTGGGTAATCAGCGGCCTCCCGCAGACTCAGCAATACAGGGTTCGGATCACGTTTGTCGGCGATGTATCGGTCACCGACGAATCTAACGGCGACTTCACGGTCGGCCCGGATACGGCTCCTCCGGTGATCATCCACACACCGCTCGGCAACACGGCAAACGCTACAGGTCCATACTATGTGTTCGTCGAGGTCAGCGACAACGTGGGTATCGCCTCGGCGGAACTCCACTGGAGCAAGAACGGCGGACCGTATTCGTCCGTGTCAATGACATCTGCCGGACCGGGCGCGTACTACGCAGGGATTCCCGGCCCGAGCGTGGTGGGCGACGGCTACTGCTACTACGTGGAGGCTACTGACTCCTCCTCGTCACACAACGTCGGTCGGCTCCCCTCGCAGGTGGGGCAGTCGTTCTGCTTCGATGTGATAGATCAATCCGACTATTTCACCCAGACGTTCAGCACGGGCGAACTCGACATAGAGAACATGAGCATCGAGTTCACGCCGGACGGTTCGCGCAGTTTCTATGCAGCCTGCAGTCACCCGATCGACGAACTGCCGACCGACCCGACCGGTGGCGCGGTGCTTCCGCTGGGTGACGACAACTACACTAGGGTTGATCTGCAGGCCGGGGAGCTCATTTCCTTCTACGGCCAGACGTACGGATCGTTCTACGTCGGTAGCAACGGCTATATAACGTTCGATTCGGGCGACTCGAGCCGCGAAGTCCTGCTGCAGAATCACTTTGCGCTCAGGCGCATATCGGCCCTGTTCGCCGATCTCTATGCAAGCGAGGACGTCTCCTGGCGGCAGTTGACGGATCGCGTCGTGGTCACTTTTCTCGGTGTCCGGGAATACGGCACCACTAACTCGAACACCTTCCAGGTCGAGCTGTTCTACAACGGGAAGATCACTCTTTCCTACCTGACCCTCGAAGCCGACAGATGCGTCGTCGGGCTCTCGGCCGGCAACGGCGTTCCGGCCGACTACGTCGCCAGCGACCTGTCCTCCTATCCGTGCGGTCCGAGGCTCACGATAGTGCGGCCCGACGGCGGAGAGCTGTACGAACCGGGAAACACTGTGACGATACAGTGGACTGCCGTCGGCGAAGGCTGGCTGACCGGCGACACGGTGAGGCTCCAAGCGTCCCCGGATGCCGGTGCCAACTGGACGCAGATACCCGGCGCGGAGAGCCTCTCTCACAAGGCCGGGTCGTTCGCGTGGAACACCTCCGGGTGGCCGATGTCCAGCCATTACCGGGTCAGGGTCGTCTCGAACGTTGATCCGGCGGTGAGCGATGCATCAGACGGTGACTTCGCCGTCGCCCTCGATACCGTTGCGCCCGTGATCGTTCATACGCCGCTTGAAGATACTAACAATACCGACGGCCCGTACATCGTAACCGCCGTGGTTACCGACAACCTCGGGATCGGGACGGTCACTCTCTACTGGAAAGGTAACGGCGGGTCTTACACTCAGGTGGCTATGACTCCCACGGGCGTGCCGAGCGAGTACGCCGGGGCCGTTCCCGGCCCGAGCCTCAACTGCGCCGGTGGGTACTGCTACTATATTGAAGCCGCCGACGCTGCCTCGACGCCGAACGTGACGAGGAGTCCGGTGACGGGTGACTACTGCTTCGAGATCGTCGGCGCGACCATCGGACTTTCGCAGGGCAGCCTGCTGTTTGAGTTGCCGCCGGGTGGCACGGACAGCGCATCGGTCATCATATCCAACAACGGATGCATGCCGCTGCACTGGAGCATCGTCGAAAGAGGCGCCACCAGCATAGTCGCCGAGCCGTCGGAGGCTTTCTACACTGCGGAAGACAGACCCGAGGTTGACTGGTCGGTGCCTCATGCATCGGGCAGGCTGATCGTCGGTGTCCGCCCGGAGGTTCAGTCGGCGCAGAGGGCGGACCTGCATGCTCGGGCGGGGGCCAAGGTCGTCCACAGCTTCAAGCTGGTCTCGGCCGATCTCGTAGAGGTGGATGCAGGCGTTGACCTCAGGCAGGTTGCGGCGAAATACGCGGCCATGCCGGGCGTCGCGTTCGTGGAACCGGACTACATCGTCTCCGTCGAGAGCATCCCCGACGATCCGATGTTCGGTAGCCAATGGGGGATGAACAACACAGGTCAGAGCGGTGGCATTGAGGACTCGGACGTGGACGCGCCGGAGGCCTGGGGAATCTACACCGGCGGGCGTGACGTAGTCGTTGCGGTCATTGATACGGGCGTTTCGTACACCCATCCCGATCTGGCTGCCAACATGTGGGTCAACATGGGCGAAATCCCGGGAAACGGGATAGACGACGATGGGAACGGTTTCGCGGATGACGTGCACGGATACGACTTCCGCAATAACGATTCCAACCCCGCGGACGACAACTCGCACGGTACCCATGTCGCCGGAATCCTCGGCGCAGTCGGGGGCAATTCCACTGGGGTCGCAGGCGTGAACTGGAGCACCCGTATCATGGCCCTCAAGTTCGCGGGATCGAGCGGCTCGGGGCAGACGAGCGATGCCATAGAGTGCATCGAATATGCCTCGCGGATGGGTGCCCGCCTGTCGTGCAACTCCTGGGGAGGCGGCGCGTACTCCCAGGCCCTGGTAGATGCAATCGCGGCCGCAGGCAACCTCGGACAGCTCTTCGTCGCCTGCGCTGGGAACGTGGGCGTGGACACCGATACGGCGCCCTACTATCCGGCCAGCTATAGTCTCTCCAATATCATATCCGTCGCCGCCAGCGACCACAACGACGATCTGGCTCAGTGGCCGTCGGGTGGAGGATCGAACTGGGGGCTCAATACTGTTGATCTTGCCGCGCCGGGCCTGGCGGTGCTCAGCACCGTGCTGAACGACGGCTACGGCAACAAGGACGGCACGTCCATGGCGGCCCCTTTCGTGGCCGGCGCATGCGCCTTGCTGAAGTCGGCCAACCCCGATGCCACATGCGGCCAGATCAAGCAGTGGATACTCGATGGCGTTGACGAGAAGCCCGCTCTTGCGGGCAAGATGCTCACCGGCGGTCGGCTGAATCTGCACCGGTCTCTTCTGCTGGCCGGGGTCTCGTGGCTCGATGTCTCGCCGAAGAGCGGAACGGTTCAGCCGGGCGGGTCGGAACAGATCACCGTCAGCGTTGACGCCGCCGGGCTGTCGGACCGATTCAGTGAGACCGGCAAGATCGCCTTGATCAGCAACGACTATGCCGTTCCCGTCTTCGTGATGCCGGTCACGCTGAGTGTGGTTGAATCCGGCCGATTCCTACGCATGGACTCGCCGAATGGCGGCGAGTGGTACGAAGCCGGAACTCTCGTCACGGTCAACTGGACTCCCCTTGGCACGGACTGGCAGGAGAGTGATCAGGTCAGGCTCGAGTATTCGTCAAACGCCGGGTCGGATTGGGTTGTGATTCCGGGAGCTCAGAATCTGAACGGAGTGTCCGGCTCGTTCCAGTGGAACACATCCGGGTTGCCGTCTTCGGCCGGCTACCTGGTCCGTGTAGTGTTCCCGCCAAATGAGGGCATATCCGATGTTTCCAATGCCACCTTCACCGTCGCACCCGACACCGTGCCGCCGGTGATCAGCCATTCTCCCTTGGTGGACAGCGAGGACCTGACGGGACCTTACACGGTCTACGCCGGGGTCACCGACAACTACGCCGTCGGCAGTGTGACGCTCTACTGGAAGAAGAACGATGGGCGCTTCACCGCTGTCGCAATGAGTTCGACGGATCTGCCGGACCAGTATTCCGGGCAGATTCCCGGTCCCAGCCAGGACGGCGACAGGTACTGCTACTACATACGTGCCGCGGACGCATCCGCGGCGGCGAACACATCTGTCGAGCCGGGGGGAGCGCCCACCCAACTCAGATGCTTTACGGTTCGCAGTCTGGTCACTCTGCCATTCGTGCTAACTGACGGCGACGGCTTCCGATGGGATATCCAACAGAACGGAAGCATATCCGATGGGACCAGCGACGCCTTCGACGGGGGATACGTCCTGAGCGGATTCCCGAACGTCTCAGTAGCCGGAATCGAGAACGACGTCAGGGAAGTAGTGGTCGACAGCGGAGCCACAACCGGCGTGAAGGTTACCCGCAAGATCTACGTGCCCTCCGACCGGGCCTACTGCCGATATCTGGAGATAGTAACCAACCTGGGTGATTCGCCAATCAACCATACCGTGAGGATCGACACGAACCTCGGCTCCGACAACCTGACCGTGATTGCGGGGACGTCGAGTGGGGACAGCATTTTCGACGTCTCCGACCGTTGGATAGTCACTGACGATGCGGATGGTGTGAACGACCCGTCCGTTACCCATGTGATCGCCGGGCCGGGAGCAGCCGTGTCGCCGAACGTCGTTTCCTACACCATGGGTTTCGTCGGCTACGGGTACGAACTTCCGCTCGCGCCCTATCAGACCAGGATCATAATGCACTTCGGCGCGCAGGGCCACAGCAGGAGCGCCTCCCTTGCCAGGGCGGAGCAGTTGTCCTTGCTCAACGCGGCTCAGAACTGCCTGGCAGGCATGACGCTCGGGGAGCGGTCGCAGGTTGCCAACTTCATCGCGAGCGGCGCGGCGCTGAGGCTTGACGCCCCGAACGGCGATGAGATCTACCGTATGGGAGATCCCGTTCCGATTCTCTGGACCGCTCTCGGACCGGACTGGACGCAGGGAGATACCGTCCGGATCGAGTGTTCGCCCAACGGCGGCTCGGCCTGGGCAGATGTCCTCGGCGCTTCCGCACTGCCATACAACTCGGGTTCATTCAACTGGAATACCGCGGGCCTGCCCGCCTCTGCCGAATACCGGATCAGAATCTCTCGGAACGGCGCTGTTCCGGCGGGTGACGAGTCCGACGGCGTCTTCACTATTGCGGTATCGGGGAGTACTCGTGCGTGCAAGCTCCAGTCCGACGGCGTGCCCGTGAGCCTCGATGCCAGGCGCGTAAGCGCCGTCTTCGCGGGCATATTCTATGTCCAGGAAGAGGATCGCTCGTGCGGCATCGGCGTGCTGTGGTCGGGGCCGATGCCTTCCATTGGCGATCTTGCCGCGGTCCGAGGCGTCATGGTCACCGTAGACGGCGAGCGGATCGTGGAGGCGTCCGCCGTGATCCCGAACGACCCGGACTCGCTAGTCCCGATCCCGATAGGCGTCTTTGAGAGGCAGCTCGGCGGTGGCGGTCTTGGCTACAACGTCGGCCCTCCTCCGGTAGGACAGAGGGGGATCGCGGGCAAAGATGGTCTCAATAACATCGGCCTTCTCGTGAAGACGTGGGGCAGGGTGGATACTGTGGATCCATCTCCGACGCCCGGGTTCTTCATCCTGGCGCACGGCTTTGATCGGATCAGGGTAGACCTCCCGGCGGGTGCGCTGCCTCCGACACTCGGTGCCGACGTGAGCGTTGTCGGGGTAAGCTCGTGCTACTTCGTGGGTGACGAGTTGCACCCGAAGATCAGACTTCGGAGTTCGGGAGATCTCGTGGTTCTTTGACCCTGGTTCCGTCTGCCGCTCCCCACAAGGAAAAGCTTCTCGATCCGTGGAAGATGTAGCAGTACGGGCTGCAGTCTGCAGCCTCGGAGCATTGCTATGTGTCAAACGGCCGGGGCGCTGGAGCGTTTTGCCTTTCTATTCTCACAGGACGGGGGTTATCTGCGAATCCCGATCTGGGGGCACATTCCGCTGAGCCGTCCCGCTCGCCGGATCATCGGACACCCCGACTTCGTTCGTCTTCAGCGAATAAGGCAGCTCGGGTTCGTCTCCTACGTGTTCCCGGGAGCCTCTCACACCAGGTTCGAGCACTCGATAGGCGCGTACCATCTCTCCTGCCTGATGCTTCGCAACCTTGTCCTCTGTGGCTCGGCCGATCGGGCGGGGATTGCTCCCGAGGAGGCGCGGCTCTTCCTTGCTTCGGCGCTGCTGCACGATGTCGGACACTACCCGTTTGCCCACCTCGTGGATATGCTGCCGGCGGTTGATCAGTCGGGCGGGGTCTGTCGCGCGTTCCGCTCGCACGAAGACCGCGCGGTCGAGTACATCGCAGGGGATCGGTCTCACGGCAGCATCTACGGCATTCTGAAGGACGACTGGAAGATCGCCGATCCCGAGCAAGTCGCCCGGATAATCTCCGATCCCGCGAGTACCGGGTTGCCCGGACGGATGCTGAGCGGCATCCTGGACCCTGACAAGATGGACTACCTGATGCGCGACGCGTCGGCCTGCGGTGTCCCTTACGGAAGCATAGACGCCGACCGCCTGATCGAGTCGCTCGTCCTCGACGACGACGGCGAGAGGCGCCGCCTCGGCATCACGGAGAAGGGGATCGCGCCCCTGGAGAGCCTGGTTTTCGCGAAGTACATGATGTTTCGCCATATCTACTGGCACCACGCCGCCAGGATCGCCTCGGCCATGTTGACGCGATACGTGCAGGACGCCGTTGACGCAGGCGTCGTCAATCCGGAGGAGTTCTACCGCCTTTCCGACGACGTACTCATTGAGTCGCTTCCATCCGACCCGCGCTCCGTCTCCTCGGCCGATCTGATGGCCAGGCTGAGGACCCGCGAGCTCTACAAGCGCGGGTTCACTCTGTTCCCGGAGCATCCCGCGGGAGAGGAGGAGTTCACACTCTCCGGGCACGAGATGGAACGCGTCAAGGATCTCTACCGCCGTCCGGAACTACGCCGTGAGAAGGAGATAGCGGTCTGCCGTCTGCTGAACGATCTTCAAGGGTTTGAGCTGTCGGGGTTTGAGGTGCTCCTCGACATACCCCGGCTCTCCAGCGTCTTCGATCTCGCCGATTTCCGGGATCTGCGTGTGCTTGTCAGCCCCCGGGCCGGTAGTGGGGGAAGGTTCGTGCCGTTCAACTCCTTCGGTTTCACCCTCCTCACGGCGGACTTCGCACAGGAGTTCGAGCGCTACAGCCGCCGCCTGCAGGTGATCTGCCGGCCCGATCTCCGCGAGGCGGTCCGCACCCTATGGAGGGAGATCACGGCCCTCGTTGTTGAATAGGAGGAAGACGTGTCCTGTTACCTTCGACATGTGGGGGATATCATCGCCGACGCGGGCATCGAACTGACGAGGGAGAACCGTAAGGCCGTAGATCACGCAATCCGCCGGGCCGTCGGAAAGCCGGACTGCAACTGCCCCGAGGTCTGGAAGGAAGTCAAGGCCCGGCTCGCCGACGGCCGCCGCCAGGAACTGGTAGAAGGCCTCATGCGGGAACACTCGGTCTGACCGGTCCGACAAGTCCGACCTGTCAGGCCGCTGGGAAGAAGAACCATGCGTAAGATCGGGATCGCCGTCGTCGGATGTGGGGCGATGGCACAGATGATACATCTGCCGAATGTCGAGCGCCATCCGGAGCTTGATTTCCTGTGGTGCTGCGATATAGATGAGGGCGTCCTGCGTGTGGTTGGTGAGCGGTTCCATCCCAGGCGGATGACCGCCGATGCCGCAGAGGTCGCCGCCGATCCCCAGGTCCAGGCGGTGATCCTCTCGACCACGCAGACCGTCCGCCTGCCGCTGATCCAGCTCTTCGCCCGCGCCGGGAAGCACATCTACGTCGAGAAGCCGCTCGCCGACTCGTTCGATGAGATGAAGCGCATCCTCGCCGTCGTGGAGGAGACCGGCATCCGGTTCACCGTCGGGCACAACCGCCGCATGGCGCCCGCCGTCCGGGAGGCGGTCCGCGTCCTTGGCAAGCACCGCGAGAACCCGGTATCCCCGCCCTGGCGCTGGGACCGCGAGGGATCCGACCGCCCGCACTTGGACGGCGAGCGGACGACCCAGGTCCTGATCCGCGTCAACGACGACTACTGGTCGTGGAAGAAGTGGGCCTTCGCTCACGGCGCGCTGATCAACGAGATGACCCACTTCGCCGATCTCGCCTGCTGCTTCATCGAGAGCGCCCCCATCCGCGTCACCGTCACCGGTGGACGTGTCCCAACCCCGTCCGTCCTGAGTGAGTCCTCCGGGACGTGCATCGAAGGACTGCGAGGGCCACAACCGTCCAGTCCTGAGTGCTCGGAGCGCAGCGGAGAGTGTATCGAAGGACGGCTTCCTGCGACAAGAACGCCCTTCGATACATGCCGTCATTCACCGGCACACTCAGGGCTGTCGGATTCGATCCCAGGTCCCGAACCCGCCGGTCCTGAGTGCTCGGAGCGCAGCGGAGAGTGTATCGAAGGACGGCAGGGTCGGCACGTAGTGGAGACCCACGTCATCGCCATCGAGTTCGCGGACGGCTCGCTCGCCTCCATCTTCGCCACCGCATATGGAAGCTTCGGCTACCCGAAGGAACTGGTCGAGGTCTATCACAACGGCGCGGCGATCATCATAGACCACCTCGCGGAACTGAGAGTCGCTGGGGTAGTGGACGAGCCCTTCCGGACGACCTTCCCGATCCCGAACGACCCGTACCCGGAGATCGAGGCGGACGGCATCGAGGGGTTCTATCGTCGTACCGAGGCCGCCCAGCGCGAGGCACTGGCAAAGGGCGACAACTCGATCATCCCGCCGATCCCCGACAAGGGGCACTTCGCCCTGCTCGACGACTTCGTCCGAAGCATTGAGACCGGCGACGAACCGGCCTGCAGCGCCCGGATCGCCGCCGTCCCGACCGCCGTCATCCTCCGGGCCCTCGAATCGGTCGAGCGCGGCGGCATCCCTGTGATGATCAACTGGAAGAACTACCGTGAATGACGCGGCTCAGCACGATGACTCGACGGAGATAGACCGATGACGAGAACGATACTGACATCCAGCCGATGGCCGCTCGTCGCGATCCTGATGAGCTTCGTCGGATTACCTATTCTGACCTACTACGCAGGTACTCCCCTGCTGTGCCCCGCCTTCGATCTGGCTGACAGTGAGGATCGTTTCCCGATCCTCGTGGCGCACAGGAACGCACCCTCAGGAAGATGGGTTGCGACCGCCATGTCATATTCTCAAGTTCAGGCCTTCACGAAGGGCGTGACGGATTACTCATTCGCCATCCCGGATGGCTTGGACACGTCGCGGATCGAGATCGTGCAACCGGATCAGAAGCCGCAAGATAGTGTTCGCAACCGTTTCAGGCTTCACAGGGCGCAGGTCAAGATGCGGGAACTGGAGGGCGGGTGGCAGCGATTGCAGGTCACTGTCTGGGGTGACAGCACCGTCAAGATCGTGAGTGTATCCGAGGCGAGAGGCCGCGAACTCAAACCATTGTACTACCGATACATCATCCGGGTCTTCAAGGCTGCCCTTGCGGTGCAGTTGGCCTGGCTCATCAACGTCCCCTTGTGGGGCGGAACAGCTCTGGTTCGCTGGTTGTGCCGGAGAGGACGGACGCTGTAAATGGCTCGAACCCCACAGAGATGAAACAGAAGAGAGTACACGCTGTCACCGGTGCATTTGGTTACTCCGGGAAGTATATCACTCACCGGCTACTCGATGCGGGCGAGAACGTCATCACGTTGACCAACTCCATCCACCGGAAGAACCCGTTCGGCGACCGCGTCAGTGCATATCCCTTCCACTTCGATGAGCCGGACAAGCTAGCGGAGACCCTCAGTGGGGTCAGCGTCCTCTACAACACCTACTGGGTGCGGTTCAACCACCAGGGCTTCACATACGCGGACGCCGTTCGCAACACGCAGACGCTCTTCCACGCCGCGAAGGCCGCCGGTGTGAAGCGCATCGTGCACATCAGCATCACCAACCCTTCGGAGGACTCGCCACTCGGGTACTTCAGCGGGAAGGCTCGGCTCGAGCGGGACCTGGCCGAGACCGGGCTGTCGTACGCCATCCTCCGCCCGACTGTGCTCTTCGGCAAAGAGGACATACTCGTCAACAACATCGCGTGGGGCCTGCGCCGGCTGCCGGTGTTCGGAGTCTTCGGCGACGGGCAGTACAAGCTCCAGCCGATCTACGTCGATGACCTCGCCCAGCTTGCGGTGGAGCAGGGGAGGCGGACGGAGAACGTCATCATCAACGCTATCGGCCCCGAGACCTTCACGTATCGCGGGCTGGTCGAGGCAGTAGGTGAGATCATCGGGAAGAGACGGACGATCGCATCCATGCCGCCGAGCCTGGGGTATCTCGTGGGATGGCTCATCGGCAAGATGGTGCGCGACGTGATGATCACCCGCGACGAGATCCGGGGGCTGATGGATGATCTGCTGTACGTTGACTCACCGCCGGTCGGCGCGACAAAACTCACGGAATGGGCGAAAGAACGCTCAGCGACGCTCGGATTGCACTACACGAGCGAACTCGCCCGCAGGACCGACCGGAAGTCCGAGTACCGGAGCAACTAGCGACCGTTCTGCTTCACGGCACCCGACACGTGGAATTCATGGCCGTGGGCCGGACAGTGTACGCTCATTATCTCACTGAGCAGCGATTCTCCCTCGGGTGGGCTGTAGATGTACGCCGACCCATCCTCGCCTCTCTTGTGCACGGGGCAGCGAAGGAGGTCCGGCTTCGGCACGTACTTCGGCACGAGGAGCCCTAGTCTCGCAGGCAACTCGTCCGGATTGTCGCGGCCATAGTTGTCTAGCGCCCTACGGATTGCCATGAGTTGCGAGTGGCATGCTTGCTCGGGTAGATACTCGATCTCGGTGCGGACCTGATGCACGCGTATCGGTATCGAAATCCCAACCAGGACGAGCGCGCATGCAAAGGTAGTGAGCTTCACGGGGAGCCCCGCGCGCCTACCCTTTCTGAGCACCAGCAGCAGGATCAGGTCACCCAGCCCGAAGACCAGCAGAGCGGTCGCCATGAGTCTTGCCCCCGCATCGCTGTACACGGCCCATGTCAGTTCGGCGGACGTGATGGGTGCGGTGGCCAGCCCGATGATCAGCCCGTACCAGAGCGCCTCGCGTCGGGTCATCCGGAAGCCGATCCGTCCCAGGACGTAGTTAGCCACCAGTATCAGTGGAACAGGAAAAGCGACCATGCCCACGAACCCGATGAGATCGGTCTCGTATGCGGTCAAGCCGCCGACCGCAGCTCTGATGGTTCCCGAATAAGCAACCCATCCCGCGGCGAGTGCTCCGATGGCATCCGCGCAGAGTCCGGCGATCATGGCGAGGAACGCGATCTTGAGCACCTTCCAGAGCGGCACCTTGTCCGCCGGGCGGATAATGAGTAGAGCCAGGATAATGAAGAACAGATCGATTGTGTAATTGAAAACGGTGATTGCTGGCAGCAGATCAAGCGGTCCTGCCGGCACCGGATTGCACCACGCCGAGCCGGGCAGCAGCACGGCACCGACCGCGAACAGGAACAGGGGAAGCCTTCTCACGCAAACCTCCGATGGCTCAGAGCTTACAACCTCTGCAAACCTACAATCAAATACCGATCTTACTTTCGGCGGCTGCCATGCATACTCCTTTGCCGGAAACCGGGTATCTACCATACGTGCAGGAGTCCGATTCCCGACGTATAACTGTATATACGACGCGCCGTCCCCCCGGTGACGCGGCGCATCTCCGGAGGATGGTCTTGGTCTCTAAGTTCGCTGCCCGGTTGCTGCTCGTATCACTCATCCTGATCGCTGTCTGCGGCCAGGCGTACTGCCAATCGCCCGGCAGGGACTTCGACGGCGCCAAGTGGATCAGGCATCCGGACTCCGGGAACGCGTATCTCCGCAAGGCCGTCACGTTCGACAAGCCCGTCACGGCGTTCGATATCCTTATCACCGCCGACGATTCCTATGAGCTGTGGGTCAACAGCCGCATGATCGGCTCCGGCAGCGACTGGCGATCCCCTCAGCGGTACGAGGTCAACCCGCCCACCGCGCGCGAGAACTCGGTCATCGCGGTCAGGACTTCCGATACCGGCGGTTCGGCGGGCCTCATCTGCCGCGTCGTCGTCCGATTCGACGATGGCACTGCCGCCGACTTCGCCTCGGATGAGACCTGGCGCTCGATCCCCGAAGCGCCGGACGGATGGAACGGCTTTCGCTTCGACGATTCCTCCTGGCAGCCGGTTCGCGTCATCGGCGGTTATCCCACGAGCCCGTGGGGCTTCGTGCTGCCTGAGCCGTGGGAGAGCCTGCAGGCGCGGTTGACCGAGCGGAGGTTGAACATGGCCGCAGTGACGGACCCCGGGCGACACCCTCAGTTTTCGGAGTTCAAGGCCGAGTATCTCTCGCCGGAGTACGCGGAACTCTTCAGGGGGTTCGTCAAGCTCAGTCCGAAGACCGGCCTCCTAGAGCGCGACCGGCAGGTCTTCCGCCCGTTCTTCACGATCTACAGCCAGCCGAAGCAGGACGGCGGGTGGATCATCAACATACCCGAGTACGATTACGATCTCCTTGAGAAGGACTTCACCGCCATGAAGGCGGCAAACATCAACGTCCAACCGAGGTTCTGGAACTGGAGTGAGTTGCTGAACACCGACGGCACGTGGAAGGAGGTCGAGAAACAGCCGCACGGCGACAGGCTGCCGTACTTCAGGTACGTCTACGAGATCTACGACTACTTCCTCGATCGGGCGCAGGCCCACGGTCTCTACGTGAACGTCGAGCCGTCGTTCTACTGGGGGCTGCACCCTGAGGTCGTTCCACCCCAGTATCGCGGGAAGATCCTGCTCCACGATGAACTGTGGGATGCGACCAGGGACGCCTACGCGAAGATCATGCGCTACTACCGCAACCGCACAGTCATCATCGCGGTCATGGTCGGCGAGGAGGACCTGCTCTTCGATACCTGTCTCGACGAGCCTGCGATGCTGGAGCGGTACAAGGGATTCCTGCGCCGCGACTACGGGACGATATCCGGCCTGAAGCGCGCCTGGAGATACGGCTACAGGACCGACGACCGCTCCCTGTGGGCGAAGCGGACCGTTGAAGGGCGGGAGGTCATGTGGCCGGAGTACCCGTTCGTCAAGGGCGCTTTCGACTCCTGGGCTTCCTTCGAGGACGTTCGGCTGCCGCTGTTCGACTACTACCATTCGCCTGACCCGCCGTATGCGCCGCTGGCGGACATGCCGACATCTCAGCAGAACCTCGTCCGCGACCCGATGTGGATTGACTTCGGCCGCATGAGGGAGGGTCTGATCATCAGTCGGCTCAACTCGCTGGCCGACTCCCTGCGCGAGGCCGATCCGAATCACCTCCTCTACTACTGCGATCCGTTCGACTTCATGCCGTCTTGGCATTCTATCGTCTCATTCGACCGCGCGCGGCTCAGATGGGATTTGATCGGCGTCGGCCAGCACGATCACGGGTTCGATCCCTCCGGCGTGCCCCACTGGGCCTCGTGCAGGGAGTACGTGCAGAACGTGGCGTCCTACGGGCCGTACATACCGGTCGGCTCCGCCAAGGGGTTCGCGTGCGGCGAGGGCGGCGGCGGCAAGAGCCGCGAGGGCGTCCGCGCCTACTATCCCTGGTGGCTGACGGACATAGTGGGCGGAGGGGGCGCGTTCTTCCAGAGCTACGACTGGAACCTCATCGCCGGTCGAACCTTCGACCAACCGGAAGCCTATGACCTCGAGACGCTCGGTGCGCTCGGCCTCTTCCTGAGGCAGATCGAGGGCGTGCCGTTCACATTCAACCCCAACGCCAGGGTTCTCATCCTCCGGAACCGAGACGCGATATTCGGCATGAGCCCCGGCGTTGACTACGGAAACGTCCGTTACCTGGCGAGTATCCTGTGCCAACTGCACATCCCCTTCGACATACTGCCCGACTCGGACGTCAGCCCGGGCGGATTCGATACGGGCAAGATCAACCTGAGCAAGTATAGCTTCATCTTCGTACCTGCGCAGAACCAGATGCTGAGTGCTAACACCTGGCAGATGCTCGGCGACTGGCTGTCAGATCCGCGCGCCGCGGGCCGTCGAGGGCTCTGCCTAGGGCTCTATCAGGACCAGGACGCCTATTTCAACCCGTGTTCGCCGGAGTCGGTCTACCCGAACTTCGTCCGGCTGACCGGGGTGGCTGGGTTCAGCCGCCGGATCCCCACTTCCGGCGCGGTCGAGATGCAGTTCGCGAGATACTTCGGCAAGGCGTTCAAGGGTCAGGCGCTTCCGCTTCAGTTCCCGGACAACGGCGAGATCGGTCTATTTGACTCAGTGACGCCGCCGGTAGAGTCCGTCCTCGAACTCGACGGCAATCCGGTCGTCGTGCGGAATGTCATCAACGGCAACCCGGTGTATTCGTGCGGTTTCTACCTCGGGATGGCCTACGATGCTGTCTGGGGCAAGGAGAAGGAGCAGGAGCCGTACAACGCGATCGCTCCTCTCTTCGAGGGAATGCTGCTGCTCGCCGGTATAGAGCCCGCGATCTCCGCGCCGGACAACGTCGGGGTCTACATCGCCGACGACTCTTCGATGATCCTCGTGAAGGAGCGGTTCGGCAAGCGTACCGATTTTGACCTCAGCGTCAAGAAGCTGAGTGTGAGCGGCTTCGAGGGGGCAACCGTTCTGCGGAATGCCGACGGGAGCGCGGTGATCAAGGGCGTGAGGGTCGAGCCGTATGGGGTCACGGTGCTTCGCAGGGACGACGAGAGCAAGGCGAAGTAGTCTTGCCCCGGATCAGACGAACTCCGCGAAGGCGTCATTCGCCAGGAAGAGCCCCCTGCGCGTGAGCCTCAGGAACCCGTCCGCGCTCTCCAGTAGCCCCCGCTCCATCAATCTCTGGATCTCCGGTGCAAAGGCCCTCTCCGCCCTGGCGTACCTGGCGTTCTGGCGGTCCACGCCTTGGATCATCCTCAAACCGAGGAACATCGTCTCGCCCATCTTCTTCCGACCGGTGAGACACTCCTCGGATTCGGTCGCGCTCTCCCCGGCCTCTACCCGGCGGACGTACTCCTCAGCGTCGGCGACGCTAGTGGCCCGTGCGCCCCCGATGTAAGAGGTCGCCGCCGCTCCGAAGCCGAGGTACGGCTCGTTCCGCCAGTAGGTAATGTTGTGCCGGCACTCGAAGCCCGGCCTCGCGAAGTTGGAGATCTCGTAGTGGACAAACCCGGCGGCGGTGAGAATCTCGATCGCATCCTCATACATGGTGGCCTCGATGTCGTTCCCCGGCAGTTCCAGCCGTCCCTCGCACTGCATCCGGTGGAACGGGGTGCCCTCCTCGACCGTGAGCGAGTAGAGCGACACGTGCTCCGGCCCGAGGCCGATCACCTGACCGAGGGTCTCCCGCCAGGACTCCCGCGTCTGGCCCGGAATGCCGTACATCAGATCAACGCTGACGTTCTCGAACCCCGCTGCCCGCACCTCATGGAACGCCTCGACCGCCTGCTCCGCTGTATGCACCCGTCCCAGTCGCTGCAGTTCGTTGTCATGAAGCGACTGCACCCCGATGCTGACGCGATTGAAACCGGCTTCTCGGAGCCCCGGGAACTCCCCTCGCGCCTTGGCGGAGAGGGGTCGGGGGTGAGGGGTGACTCCGGGATTCGCCTCGCAGGAGATCTCCGCATCCGCATCCACCATGAAGCCGAGCCGGATCTCGTCAAGCATGGAAGCAAGCAGGTTCGGGGAGCACACGTTCGGCGTACCTCCGCCGAAGTAGATAGTGGGTATGCGCATACCAAGATGCCGCTCGGCGGCCAGACGGGTTTCGCAGAGAAGTGCCTGCACATAAGGTTCAAAAAGTGGCCTCTTGCCCTCATAGGAAGCAAAGTCGCAGTACAAGCACTTCCGCACGCAGAAGGGGATATGGACATAGATAGAGGCTCTATCCATCTCTTGATGCTGCTCCCATATCCCCATGCCTCGTCAGGCGTTCTCAGCGTATCTCCTCAGGTTCGCCAGACCGATCTCGAGGGCGAGGCGGTTGTCTTCCATGCCCTCGAACTCGATGGAGAGGAAGCCGTCGTAGCCCGAATCCTTGATGATCTTCACGCACGCCGGGACGTCGACGTTCCCGTGCCCGATGATCGAGCCCCGATAGAGATCGCCGCCTCGTGAGCGCCCCCATCCCTGGCCCGGGTCGGCGCATCCCGGCTTGCGGTGGAAATCCTTCGCATGGACGTGGAAGGCATATGGGGCCATCCGCCTGGTCGCGCGCACCGGATCGTCGTCCGCGCAGATGAAGTTGCCGAGGTCCAAGAGTGCGCCGAAGTTCGGGTGGTTGACGGTCTTCATCAGCAGTTCGCACCGTTCGCTGTCCTGCACGAAGCGCCCATGATTCTCGACCATCGTCTTGACGCCCCTGGCCGCCGCGTACTCGGTCACGGCGCGGCACCCCTTCTCGAGGATCGGGAGCGCCAACAGAAAATCGCCCAGGCTCAGGCGCTCCGGCCCGAAGCCGCTGGTCGCATCGTGGCGCATCCGGGGAGCGCCGAGCGCGACGGCGATATCCACCTCTCCCTTCAGTTTCTCGATCTGAGCGTCACAGCCGCCCTCGGCGTTGATGAAATCCGCGCCGATGGTGTAGCTGATGATCGGCAGACCGGCTTTGGCGCACGCGGCCTTGATCTTGCCCGCGAACCCGATCAGGTCGATCGTGCCCTCAGGGGCGTTCAGGCCGGAGAACTCGATGCCGTCGAATCCCAACTCGGCGGTCGCCTCGATCGCGCCGAAGATGTCGAACTTACCCTCTCTGAGGTATCTCGACCAACTGTATGAACTCACTCCGATTTTCATGCCATGGACTCCTTTGTTGTCTTTGTTGAATAACCCGTCACGATATCAGGTCGGGCCGTGCGTCGGACATCCACTTCACGGCCCGCTCCATCGATTCCTCCGGCGTGTACGCGGGGGCGTATCCAAGGTGAGCGATGATCTTCCGAATGTCCGGACACATATGCTGCAGAAAGTGGTAGTTTGCCCCCAGGTCGGGGAGGACGTCGCGGGTGAAGTCGCCCGGATCAACATATCTGATGGGTATTCGCACCCCGTAGATATCCGCATAGGTATTGACGAACTGCTCGGCGGTCAACGCGTAGGCGGCCCCCACGTTGAAAACCTCGCCTGCGGATGTATCCCGGTCGCTCAGGACGCGCGCGAAGCCCTGGGCAACGTCCTCGACATCGCACGGGCCGATCAGATTGGTCCCTGGGAACGGCAGACAGACCTCGAGCCCTCGCCGGTGCTCTCGATGCACCTCGATCGAGCGTCCGCCCTTCCCGTCAAGCGGGATCTTTCCGGGTCCGCAGATGTTAGGCGGCATCACCGCGCTGACGGCGAGCGTCTTGTCAGATCTTCCCACGGTCTCCTGCAGTTGCTCGAAGCGTCTTCTGTAGCCCTCGAACCGACACTCGGTCTGCCGGACCTCCGGCGTCGGCACCACTTTCGGAGGCCCGAACATCCACAGGGAGCCGCAGAAGACGAGGTGGCACACGCCGGCCTCCCTGCATGCGGAGTATACTCCGGGCGCGTCGGTTTGCAGGATGTCAACGACGGCATGCGGCCTGTGTTTGGCGAGGAGGTTCGCGAAACTTCCATCGGCGAGCATGCGCTCGTAGTGCAGCGTCACGAACTCGGACGCCGCAGGAAACGACTTCTTGTCCACCGCTCGGCGGCCGGAAGACACGACGGTGACCTTCCAATCCGCGTCGGCAAGCTGTTGGGTCAGGAATGTACCGATATGGCCGGTCCCACCGATTACGAGTGCCTCCACTCGGTTACCCCCTCCGGATGGGAAGCTATGACATCTGTCATGACATCGGCTGCCGGGATGGCCTCCGCCGTCAGCGCATTCTGAATCTGCTGACTAGCGCGCTCTGAACTCATATATGACCATCTCCTCCGGCTCGAGGATGCGGGTCTCACCGTGCCACTGGGACTTGACGTCCGTCGTCGAGATCCGCGCTCCGTCGCCGTCGTACGATCTGGCGGTGTACGCTCGCGACTCCGACGCTATCCACGGTGTGAGGTCGCAGTCGAACCCGATGCTCTGCTTGCCCCCCTGATTGATCAAGATCATAAGCGCCCTGTCCTTCAGCACGTAGGAGCAGACAAACGCCTGCGGGCACGGTTCGGTGAGCAGGCACTCTCCGATCAGAACGCCATCTGTGAAGTACGGAAGGAACTTCTTCCTCAGCGCCGCGCACTGCTTGAGAGCCTTGCTCATCGCCTCGCTGTCCCCGATGTATCCCGATGCGTTCGTGGACCCCTTCTTGCGCGGCGAAAGGTTCAGGTATAGGTTGTCCGCGAAGCACTGCTTCACAGTGAGCGCGGAATCCGTGATACAGCTGTTGATCCGCGGAGCCGGGAACGCATTTGTGAAGCCCCGGCAGTCCCGGTATCCGCCCCAGTTCCAGGTGTAGTCCAGATAGGCGCTGTCGGGCTCCATGTTCCACAGCTCCTCGCCGCAGAACGTCGCTTCGGGATCCCTTGCGCTGGCGTAAGCTCGTATCTCTTTCGTCAGGCTGTGCGTGTTCGCGTCCTTGTTCACAGTCCAGAACTGGTCCCACCCAACCGAGGGAATGCCCTGGTCCGTCAGGTTTTTCAGCGATGCGAGCACATCCCTGCGCCACAACTCGTTCGTCACGGGGATGCCGACACAGGCGTAAGCGGTGGCATACGGAGGGTTCCAGCGCGGGATGAGCTCGGTGTGATACGTCCACCCGTTGTTGTCCGTAACCTTCAGCCCGTACTTGGGAGCTTCCTCCGCGTTTGCCTGCACGACGCTGATGAACGGCACGACATTCACGCCCAAGGCCTTGCACTCCTTCACCGCTGCCGCCATGTCCTCCTGAGTGCCCAGGTGCTTGAACGGCGGGCGGATAGGAAGCACGAAACCGTCCGTCCATGCCCAGACGACCATCTCGTCTATGCCGTGCTCTCTGCTGTCCTTCGCCACCTTCGGCATGTCGCTCCACTTGAAGATGACGTCTTCGGGATCCTCCGGGTAGAGCTCGCACATCCAGACCGTGCGGAATCCCAGCCCCTCTCTAACATGCTTCGGGACCGGGAACTCCCTGAAGTAGTGCTGTCTGACCCACTCGCGGTACGGCTCGATTCCCTTCGCCCATCCGCCCTGGTGCGGGGTCAGCACATACTCGCCGCTCTCCCAGGTCTCACCCTCTTTGATAGTCGCATCGTGCCTCGCCAGCAAGCGCAGAGAGCCGTCGTCCTCGGATAGGTGCAGGCGGACCGGGATGTGCGGGTCCCATCCCCAGCGCCTGGGGAAGAGACTGACCCCGCCCTTGAGTCCGCCGAGGTCCATCCACCGGAGCCACATCGGGTTGAACATCCCGCCCGACTGGTATTCCACCTGGTTTGCGGCCGCGTCCAGCATGTACTGCAGGCTCCTCGTTCCCTCGTTCGGCGCGAGATCGCGGAACGGCAGGCTGTTGAACCCGCACGTGCGGAAGTAGGTCTGATGCACTCCGGCGAACGGCTGAATCCCCGCGAAGTCAGGGAACAACACCTGCCGAATCTCGTTCTTCGATGAGTTCAACACCCGGCACGACATCACCACACTGCGTCCGTCCGGATCGGCTCTCAGCGTAACGACGGCGGAGACGCTGCCCTCGACCGGAAAGGCCTTTCGACTGGCGCCCAGAGCCGACCACGAGATCGTGACCGTGTTGTCGGTGACATCAATCTTCGCGTCGGATGAAAAGCGTGACGCGAGTCTCAGCGGAGCGAAGGCCTTGACGGGGTAGGCCATGTCAATGATTGCGGCATGCTCCGGCGCGGACTTGAGCATTTCGCCGACTCCGGGGTATGCGAGCCGCACGATGCTCCCGGTGCGCGCGTCCAGGCTTATTCTCAAACCGTTCAACAGACAGTCAACCGTATTGCCGGTCATGTCTCCTCCGAGTGCGGATATGCCCTGAGCGGCGAGAGCCGTTGCGATCAGAGTGAGTTGCAGACGTCGTCGCATGCTATGTCTGCCCTCCGATGCTCGCCGGTCGGTGACTCATCCTTGCCCTGACGTTCGCAACTACATCCGGTGCGCTAATCATCTCCGCCGTGTGGGTAGCCCGGTCGCGAATCTCTACGCGTCCCTCCGCCGCCGCCTTGCCGGCGACGATCTGGATAGGCGTTCCGATGAGGTCCGCGTCCTTGAACTTCACGCCCGCCCGGTCCTCGCGGTCGTCGTAGAGCACCTCGACGCCAGCATCTGTCAGATCGGCGTAGACCCTCTCCGCCAGCGCCGCCTGCTCTTCGTTTGTCACGTTTGTGCAGATCAGCTGCACCTGGTAAGGCGCTATGCTGACCGGCCAGATCAGGCCGTTCTCGTCGTTGCTGACCTCAGCTACCGCCGAGAGGATGCGGCTCACGCCGATGCCGTAACAGCCCATTATGATGAGCCTGTCGTTGCCCTCCTCGTCGGTGTAGGTTGCGTTGAGCGGCTCCGAGATCGCGTACCGGAGCTTGAAGATGTGGCCCATCTCCATCCCTCGCTTCTCGTCGAAAGCGGCTCCGCAGGCCTCGCACGTGTCGCCGGCCATCGCATATCGGATCCGGCCCCAAGTGATCTCCCGCTTCACGTCCGACCAGTTTACGTTCGCCAGGTGCGCGTCGCCCTCGTTCGCGCCGGTGACGTAGTTCCGCATCCCGCGAAGTTCTTCGTCGCCGTAAATCGGAATCCCGAGGCCGACAGGACCGCTGAATCCGATGGGACCGCCGGTCGCCTCCAGTATCTGCTCCGGCGTTGCCATCTCGAGTCTCGACGCGCCGATCGTCACGCGAAACCGTCCCTCGTTGAGGTCGTGATCGCCCCGCACTAACGCCGCGACCGGCTTGCCGTCAGCCATCAGGATCAACGTCTTGACCAGACGATCGGGTTTCGTGTTCAGAAACGCACAGACCTCATCGACTGTGTGCGCGCCGGGTGTGCTGACCTTCTCCAGCGCCTTCGGCGCCTCGTCGGACTGTGATTCGACTCGCCGAAAATCCGCGATCTCGGAGTTCGCCGCATACCCGCATCCCGGGCAGATCAGGATCGAGTCTTCCCCTGACTCAGTGAGCAGCATGAACTCCTTCGTCTCCTTGCCGCCGATCGCGCCGCCGCTCGCGTCCACGGCAGTCACCGGCAGTCCGCACCGCTCGAAGATGGAGACGTAGGCGTCGTACATCTTGTTGTACTCGGCGTCTAGCCCATCCTCGTCGCGGTCGAAGGAGTAGGCGTCCTTCATCAGAAACTCGCGGGCGCGCACCAGGCCGCCCCTCGGTCTAGGCTCATCGCGGAACTTCATCTGAATCTGGTAGAGGTTGAGCGGCAGGTCGCGGTAAGATTGGACGCTCCGCCGAACCAGGTCGGTGATGACTTCCTCGTGTGTCGGACCGAGGTAGTACTTCGTGCCCCTCCTGTCCTCGAAGCCGAGCAGGACGTCGTGCATCGCCTCGTCCCGGCCACTCTCCGCCCAGAGTTCCTGGGGATGGAGCGCGGGCAGGAGAAGCTCCTGAGCGCCGGCCTTGTCCATCTCGTCGCGGATGATGTCCGAGACCTTGTTGAGCACCCGCCACCCCAGCGGCAGGAACTCATACACGCCCGCCGCGACCTGCCTGATGAATCCCGCTCGCAGCAGCAGGGCATGGCTCGTCATCTCGACATCCGCCGGCACTTCTCTGAGCGTCGGCGCGAACAACCTCGTGTAACGCACGTCTTCCTCCTATGCAGCCGGGCGGGGGGAGTGCATGACGGATCACCCCGCACAGACAGCGCCATTATACAGTATTTCGCTTCCCGCTTGAACCCTTGGCTTGAGTCGCCGCCTGTGCTACAATGCACCCGGCCTTGAAGTGCCCATGGAGCGCCATCAGCCATGAAGAAGCTGGACGTCTACGTCCTGAGAGAGATGATCGCCCCGTTCCTGATCAGCATGTTTGCGTTCGTCGTTCTCCTGATCGGGCGGGTCATATTCGACAACATCGAGCAGTTGGTCAGGCTCGGGGTGCCCTTCGGGCTGGCGTCGAAGTTGATCGCCTACCGCATTCCCTGGGTTATGGGGATGGTACTCCCTCTCGCCGTGCTCTTTGCCACCTCGCTCTCGGTAAACCGGCTCGCCCGCGACAGCGAACTCACCGCCATCCGGATGTCCGGCACTCCGCTCCGGCGCATATTCCTGCCGATCTTCGTCGTCGGCCTGCTGTGCAGCGTGCTCGCCCTCTGGATAGGTGAGACGGTGACCCCGTGGGCGAATCGCCAGTCACAGCGGACCGTCCGCCAGATATACGGCATACAGGCGATTCCGGCCATCCAGGAGAGGGTGTTCTTCGAATCCGAGGGCTACTGGTTCTACGTCGGCCGGGTCGAGCGTGCATCCACGGACAAGATCGTGCTGCGAGAGGTGATGATCTACCAGCCCTCTACTGCTGAAGGCTTCCCGGCGCTCATCACGGCCAAGGAGGCTTCGAACGACAAGAACCTCTGGACGTTGCGCGAGGGCGTGATGCACAAGCTCGGCAAGGACGGCCTTATGGAGTACGAGATGGCGTTCCCTTCGATGAAGCTCAACCTCCGCCGCGTCTCGCAGGAACTGTGGGAGACTCAGCGAACGGCCGAGGAAATGAGCCTGGGCGAGTTGAAACAGCAGATCACCGCCTTCGGCGACGTAGGCCGCGAGGTTAGAGACATGAAAGTCAACTGGCACTTCAAGGTGTCGGTGCCGCTGTCATGCCTTGTCTTCGCATTGTGCGCCGCTCCGCTCGGCCTGCGGTTCGCGCGCAGCGGAAGCTACTCCGGCATACTGCTAGGCATCATCGTCATGTTTCTCTATCAGAACAACATTTGGCTCGGCAAGGCGCTCGGGCTGGGCGGAATGGTGCCGCCGCTAGTCGCCGGCTGGTCGCAGAATATCATCTTCGGCCTGATCGGCATCTACCTCATCTGGCGGGAAGAGTGAGATCTTCGCTGTTCGGAAAACTCGCCTGCATAACGGTTCTGTTCGTCGTATCGGCCGCCCTCTCCGCCGCCGAGCGCGCGATCACCCTGAGCGCCGACTACGTACGCTGGCACACCGATGATACGGTGGTCGCGCGAGGCAATGTCACCGCGATTTACGAGGGCTACAAGGTCTCTGCAGACTCCGCCTCCGCCGACCTCGGTACGAACATCGCCGTCTTCGAGGGAAACGTAAGCCTCGCGATGCAGACGCATACGGTCTCCGGCGCCAGGCTCGTCCTCGATCTGAAGACGAAGGACTGGTCGCTGGAATCGGCCGCCGCTCAGCTCGGGCCTCAAACCTTCTCCGGTAGCCCGGATGCCCGCGCCTTCATCCGAAGTGAGGAACTGAGTGGCGACGAGACGAACCTCAGGATTCGATCGGGTAGCTTCACCACCTGCGACCGGGAGCATCCTCACTACTGTATTGCCGCTAGGACGCTCGAGATATATCCGGACAGCCGGATAGTCGCTCGCGGGGTCTCCTTCATGGTCATGGACCGGGAACTCTTCAGCATCGGATCCTTCGTTATCCCGATCAGGGGGATGAAGAGCAGCATCCTGCCGCAGCTCGGCTCGAGCGCCGAGGAGGGGATGTTCCTGAAGACCTCCTATGCCTACGCTGCGACCGAGCGCGTACAGGGGTTCCTGAAGCTCGACCTGATGTCGAGGCGGGGTATCGGGGTCGGCGCGGATCAGACCTACAGTTGGAGCGGAGCATCGGGCCTGTTCAACGTCTACTTCCTGCGCGATCAGGAACTCGGAGCGAACAACTTCTCCGGCAGCGTCCAGCATCGCCAGCAGGTCGGCGATGTGAACGTCAGCCTGAGCGGCGACTACCGCTCCAACAGCTATCTCTACTATCCTTCCAGCACCTACAGGAACTATCGGGTCGCCCTGAACAGAACGGTAGGGACCGGCTCGACGGCGCTTTCGTATCAGAGCAACGTCGTGAGCGGGCTGGGGGACACCACCACGGGCCTCGCGTCGCTCAGGCACACTCAGGAGTTCACGCCGGATTTCAGCGGGCGCATCTCGATGGACATGAGGTCGTACCGGTCCTCCTATTTCGACGGGACCGACAGGGAACTGGAGACCGAGCTGGAGTTCAGCAACCGCGGCGCTAGTTTCGATTCGACGCTCCTCATTACCAAGCGGCACGATCTCGACGGAAGCGACTACACCGGCGACGACTTCTACAGCAGCCTCGACCGCATGCCCGAACTGACCCTCGAGACCGACACCTATCGGCTGATGGACAATCCGCCGCTCGATCTCCCGCTCAGGCTCAAGTTCGCGTACGGCAGGTACTACGAGCGGCCCTCGGGCGAGGATCACGGCCGTTTCATGCTTCAGGCCGACCTGATGAACAAGGTCTTCCCGATCGGAGAAAAGACCGACCTCAGCATGGCTGCGGGGTTCAGGCAGACGGTATACGAGTCGGACATGGCTCAGCATGTGATCCGCACCCGCGCGCTTCTCACCACTCGATACAACGAGTTCACGACCTCGCGCATCACTCACAGCTATCAGCGCCCGTCCGGGTACACTCCGTTCCGTTTCGACTACTCGGGCAGGTACAACTACCTGCGCGGGGTGTGGGACTACCAGGATCAGCAGAGGCTCAGGTGGAGTGTGTCCACGGGGTATGATCTGGAACGCGACTCGCG
Source organism: Armatimonadota bacterium (assembly GCA_017993055.1). Classification (NCBI taxonomy): domain Bacteria; kingdom Bacillati; phylum Armatimonadota; species Armatimonadota bacterium. The sequence goes on along the minus strand of JAGONM010000007.1, from coordinate 82,404 downwards.
GCCGTGGCAGGACCTTACACTCCGCCTGACCGCTACGCCAAGCGCGAGGTTCGGCGGTTCCCTCTCGACCGGATATGACCTGAATGCCGGTGGTTGGCGCACCCTCATCAGCAGGATCAGGTACGCGAATCCGGACAGGTTCTCGGTAGATGTAGGATCGAGGTACAACCTTCCTCAAGGAGGTTTCGACGCTCTGAGAGGCAGGCTGGCGCTTAAGATCGGCAGCAAGTGGAGCGCCGACGCCATCGTAAGCTGGAACGGATACTCCGACGACTTCGATTACACCGCCTTTCGTATAACGAGGGATCTGCACTGCTGGGAGGCTTCTCTGGTCTTCACCGACGAGACCGGCTTCCGGAAGGACAGGGGGATCATGCTCGACCTGCGACTGAAGGCGTTTCAGGCCGACGACCGCTTCGGGATCGGCCAATACGGCCAGACCTTCGACACCGGCATGGGCGAGTATTACTACTAGCCGCGGCCTCTATGCCTGCGACATCTATCCGCGAACTGCTAGATGTCTATCCTGATGCGCCAGCCTATCATGTCGAGCGGCCTCGTGATTTCTGAGGTTGCGACCGGCGAGCCGTTCTCGTTCAAGAGATCGTCGGGCTGCTCGAGCGATCCGAAGCTGTCGTTGTCGGGGTCGCTGTCCGAGGTGATGAGCAGATTGAGCGTCGAAGCGCTCCCTGCTATCAGCGCGTCAATACTCCGGCGCTGGGCGAGCGGATAGTCCATTGTGATGAAGTTCAGGTCTATGGACTCACCGTTGGCCTCGAGGTCGTTGAGGTCAATCGTGAAAGTGATCGTCTGGCCCGAGGCGCTCGCGTTGATCGGAGTCCCGATTCTGACGTACTGGAACTGTTCGAGATCGAGGAACTTGCACAGCGTGAATTGGCCCCGGTGGTACTCAACGAAATGGGTTGCGGAGCCGGTCACCCATCCCTGACCGGGGATCACCCCGGGGAACACGGGGAGCGGGCCCGCGCCTCCGCCGTCGGTGTCAATCACGGTGTAGTAGTAGAAGTCGTCGTTCACAGCCGCCGCCGTCGTCAGGGTGACCGTGAACGCGCGTACCGGGATGATCACAGACCCTTCCGGAGTCCGCGCGCATCCCGAGAACGCGAGGGCAGTCAACGCTCCGACGCATAGGGCTCTCACGGCGCCGAACTTCATGCCGCTATGTTAGCAGAACGCGCGCCTGGGTTCAAGTTGCGTGTCGGGCGGCGAGACGGCTATAATGCACGAGGTGTTCGAACTTTCGCGCATTACGCGTGCCGTGTGAGCCGAATATGATCGTCACGCTTCTCCTCTCGTTAGTGTCAGGTATCGCGCTGTCACTCGCCTTCCCTGGGGCGGGATTACACACGATGGCGTGGGTGGCCCTCGTACCGCTCTTCTATGTCGCAGTGAATAGAGAGCCTGCCTTCTCGGCGCTCTGCGGCTTCCTGTTCGGGCTGGGGTTCTTCGGCAGCCTTCTGTGGTGGATTCGTATATTTGGTGGGCTCCCGTGGACGCTGCTCGTGATCTTCCAGTCCCTGTACATCGCCGGTTTTGCTCTGTGCGCGAGCATCTTCACCGGGCGGGTGAGTGGGTGGGTTAGGTTCCTTGTCCTGCCGGCGCTCTGGGTCGCCTTTGAGTGGCTGCGTGCGCAGGGTCTGCTCGCCTTCACATGGGGCGATGTCGGCTACTCCCAGGCGCCCGCGCTTCCGGTCATCCAGTTTGCGGCGGCCACCGGGGTGTGGGGGGTCTCATACATCGTGGCCCTCGTGAACTCCGCCCTCGCGAATGCATTTTCCGAGTGGGACGAGAATCGCAGTCTCGGGGGGTGGTATGCCCAGGCGGGCGTGACGGCGCTCATCGCGGCCATCGTGATCGGCTACGGCCTGCTCTCGCTCAACACTCCAGTGAATGGAGAGCCGATCCGCGCGGCCGTCGTCCAGGGCAACATTGACCAGGACACGGATGAGGACCTCGACTACTACGATAAATGCCTTACTACCTACCGCAGGATGACACGCGATGCTGCCTCGAAGAGCGCGGAATTGATCGTCTGGCCTGAGACCGCCGTGCCCGGATTCCCTGGCAGTGAGCCGTATCTGCAGGGCTGGCTGGCGTCCCTGTCCGCAGAGGTGAACGCTTCGCTGGTAGTCGGCGGCCGGGACGAGGACCTGCGCGGTCGGATATTCAACTCCGCGTTCCTGACGGTTCCGGAAGACGGAATGGTCTCGCGATACGCGAAGGTGAGGCTCGTGCCGTTCGGCGAGTTCGTTCCGTGGCGTGATACACTGCCCCTGCTGGACAACTATCGGGTGACGCCGGTTGACCTGACTCCCGGCCGCGGGTTCAACCTGCTCTACGGAGGGCCGTGCCGGATAGGCGTGGCGATCTGCTTCGAGTCAACCTTCCCGTACATCTCGCGGACCCTGGCGCTATCAGGAGCGGAATTGCTCTGCGTCATCACAAACGACGCATGGTTCCTCCGGTCGGCCGCCGCCGAGCAGCACGCCCGGATGTCGGTGCTCCGCGCGGTCGAGAACCGCCGATACCTGCTCAGGGCTGCTGCGACCGGTGTCTCCTGCATACTCGATCCGAGGGGCAGAGTGGTGGGGGAGGTGCCGATATGGGAAAAAGGCACGGTCTCTGCCGAAGTCAGAGCTCTGGACGGCACCACGTTCTATACGCGTCACGGCGACTGGTTCGCCTATGCAGCGCTCGGCATCTCCATTGCGGCGCTCGTCAATGCGATTCGCGACCGCCGCCGATCGGGGGTATCCGGATGACGGTCCGAGACATATCGCTCACGATCTCCGAGGACATGGTCACCTATGGAAACGATCCGCGTGTTGAGATCGAGCCGATCAGCCGTATCGCCCGCGGCGACGGTGCGAACGTCTCGCTGCTGAGACTCTGCTCGCACGCAGGCACTCACGTTGACGCGCCGTTCCACTTCGTCGAGGGCGGTTCGAAGGTTGACGAACTCCCGCTCGATGTGCTCGTCGGCGACTGCGTCGTATGCGAGGTGGATTCGCCGGAGGTGATTACGGTCGCGGACCTGGAGTCGTGCGCTCTGCCGAATCGGTGCACTCGCGTACTCATCAAGACAGCTAACTCCCTTCTGTGGGGGCAGAAGGAGTTCCACGAGAACTTCGTGTATCTACATCCCGGCGCGGCTTCGTGGCTGGTGGAAAGAGGAGTCCGGCTCGTTGGGGTTGACTATCTATCGGTGGACCGATTCCGCTCGGGTAACCACCCCACGCATCTGAGGCTGCTCGGATCCGGGGTGATCGCGGTCGAAGGTCTCGATCTGCGGGAGGTAGCCCCAGGGCAGTACTTCCTTGTCTGCCTGCCGATCAAGGTCAAGGGGCTGGACGGTGCGCCCGCCCGCGCGATCCTCATCGAACGCTAGTCGCGCGGGGATGCTTGCTCTGAGTACACCACCTCTGCCACCGTCTCTCCGACGATCCGAAGTGACTCTGCGCTGCACCTGTTTACAGTGTCCTCGTGAGTGTGCCAGTAGGCGTAATCGAAGTCAATAACATCAATGCAGGGGATGCCGCGTTTGATCAACGGGATATGGTCGTCGGTGATCGCGTACTTCGGCTCGTCTATGAAGAACTTCCCGTATCCGAGTTTCCTGGCCGCCCTCCACACCTTGGCGACGATTTCGGGCGCAGACCCGTTGGAATGGCGTTCGCGGTATATGTTGAGGTCCTTGTCCCCGACCATGTCGAGAAGGATGCAGTATCGGACGTTCTCGGGCTTTTCGAGCTTCGAGGCGAAGTACTTCGCGCCGAGGTACATGTCGTCACCCGTCGGTCCGTAGTCCTCGCCGTCGAAGAGCACGATCGTCACGGGGACCTTCGGCGGCTGAAGTTTGAACATGCGCGCCAGTTCGAGCAGGACGGCCACCCCCGACGCGCCGTCGTTCGCCCCGATGATCGGCTGTCTACGCTTCTCGGCGTCGAGTTCCTCGTCCGCCGTCGGACGTGTATCCCAATGTGCGCAGAGCAGTATCTCCCTGCCCTCGGTCGGCCCGAACGAGGCGATGACGTTCCACATGTCGAGCTTCTCGCCCGACGTGGAATGCGCGTGGTTGAAGCTCTGGAGAGCGACGCGGTCGGAGTGCTTCTTCAACTCGCCGAGGAGGAAGTCCCGCGTCTTGACGTGCTCCGCCGTACCGGGCGGGCGCGGGCCGAAGTCGCACTGCCTCTTGAGCATCGCAAACGCCTTCTCGCCCTCGAACTGCGGGCGCGCGTTCTCCGCGGCGCATCCTGTCAGTGTGAACGCCAGCGACAGAACGACAAGCGTCCTCGCGAGGCAAAGACGCACCGGCCACCGGTCACTGGTTGCTGGACACTGGTCACCGATCACTGATCACTTGTCCTTCACGACGATTCGTTTCTTATCTCGGTAATCGAGGGTGGTCTGCTTGCCCAGGAACTGCTCGACCGCGCTGCTCACCGAAATCTCATCCGCCTTCGACTGCTCGATCGCCTTCTTGTCCCAGATCGTGAAGTAGCCGTGTCCGCCCTTTGCAAGCGGCGCGGAGGTGATCACGCGGTACTTTTTCTCCTTGTCGAGGTCTTCCTTCCCGACCTTGACGTTGGACACTCGGGAGCCCTTCGGCGACTTCAGGTTGGCTGCGAATGACACGCCCGAGACCTGCAGGAAGCCCTGGTTCTTCTGGGGCAGCGTGCCGACGCTCCGCTCGAGCGCTCGAAGTATCTGATCGCCGGACAGCTCCAGGATCGCTGTCTTGTCTTCGGGAAACTTGAGGCACGCCCTGATGCCGTCGGTCTTGATCTCGCCCTCCGGAATAGTGGCGTCCTTGAGGCTGCCGGCCGGGAAGAAGGCGATCTGCGCCTTCTCGTCGAGCGCGCGAAGCGCATCCGACACCAGACTGCCGAGTTCCGTCTCCTTGACGTCGGAGTCAACGCTGGTCAACGCGGCCGGCGCCGTCGCGGCCGCGCAAGGCAGCGCCAGCGAAAGAATCATCATCGTCGCGAGAAGTGCTCGTCTTGTCATCAGTCGTTTCCTTCACAGGCTTTGTAGGCCGCATGAAGTCCCCCATGGGATTATACTCCCTGCGGGCCTATTCTGTTTCAGGAGAGCCGCCAGCGGAGGTACGCGTCCACGAACAGGTCAATCTCGCCGTCCATCACCGCGATGATGTTCCCAGTCTCGACATCGGTACGAAGGTCCTTCACCAACTGGTACGGCTGGAAGACATAGGATCGAATCTGGCTGCCCCACTCGATGGCGCGTTTCTCTCCCCTCAGTTCCGCGAGCTTCGCCTCGCTCTCGCGGCGCTCCAGTTCCAGGAGTTTAGCCTTCAGCACCTTCATTGCCACTTCGCGGTTCTGGTGCTGAGAACGCTCGTTCTGGCAGCTCACAATGATCCCGCTGGGGATGTGTGTGATCCGCACCGCCGAGTCCGTCTTGTTGACGTGCTGGCCGCCTGCGCTGCTCGCCCGGTAGGTGTCCACCTTCAGGTCGTCGGAGTTGATCTCGATCTCGTCCGTCTCGGCGATCTCCGGCACGGCGTCAACCGAGGCGAAAGAGGTGTGCCGCCGGTTGTTCGAGTCGAACGGGGAGATTCGCACGAGCCGGTGGACTCCCCGCTCCGCCTTGATGTAGCCGTATGCGTTCAAGCCGCGCACGGTGAACGTGACGTTCTTCAGCCCGGCGACGTCGCCCTCGACGGAGTCAATGATCTCCGTCGAGTAGCCCTTTCGCTCGGCCCATCGCAGGTACATGCGGAGGAGCATCTCGACCCAGTCGCACGACTCGGTGCCGCCCGCGCCCGAGTTGATCTCGACGATCGCATCGGAGGCGTCGTGCTCCTCGTTCAGCATGGTGGACAACTCGAGGCCGTCCATCCGGGCCTTCGCGGCGTCGAGGTCGGCGCGTATCTCGGCCTCGTAGGTGCCGTCGTCCTCTTCCTCGGAGGCGAGTTCGATGTATGCGCCGAGGTCCTCGATCTTCTTCTCGAGGTCGAGCCAGGGGTCCACCGACTGCCGAAGTTGAGTGAGCTGCTTGAGCACCTTCTGCGCCTCGTCCTGGCGGTCCCAGAACGTCGGCTGCGCGGTCAGTTCCTCGAGCTTCTTTATCTCATCCTGCCTCTGGGCGAGGTCAAAGATGCCCCCTTAGCTGATCAAACTGCTCCTTCAGAGCATCGAGTTCCTTTTTCAGATCGGTGAGCAAGTGGAGTACCCCCTCTAGTGCCTCGGATTGGCAACAAGTGCTGGTTTCCCGGGTTGGTTATCTTTCGAGTATCGCCATAGGGCTCGGTCAAGTTGTCTCATGGAGACCTCGTGCTTCTGAGCAAGGTCGATGCAGTACTGCGCATAGGCTGCCCACGAGTCGCGGTTGCACGCAGGCGGCTTCTCCCAGCCCAGTGACCACAGTGCGCGGAAGTCCCATATAGGATACGGCTGTCCTGCCATCCAGTGAAGAATGGCCGAGGCCACGGATGGGCCCACCCCACGTAGAGCATCCAGAACCTCAATGCTGTGCCAGCCGTCAACGGCAGCTAGAGCTTCGCGGGTAGCATCCTTGACACAGCGCTCCTGATTCATGCAGTAGTGCCTCCGGGGCCGGGGGCTCTTCCATTCGCACACCGCCAGGAACTCCTCCATGAGAAGGTGTCCCCTCGCGCGAGCCGCAGGGGCGATCTGGCTCTCGATCTCTGACTCCAGACGGGCTTCCCTTGCAGTAAGGCAATCCGAGTAACGGCAAGCCAATCCATAGATTTCGTCGGGGTCGAAGCGAAGTTCGAAAGAAATCTCGGTCTGCTCACCATCGTTCAGATCGAGTGCATCCTCCAGGTCCTTCAAGCGGTCCACAAGCTGGCGGTATTCACGTAGGTCGAGCACGATAGCGGTCTTCCTGCCTTGTTCATCCACCAGATACTTCTCACGCACCTTGGGCATTCCTAGTCCCCATCGTCGTCCCTCAAGCAGCACTTCTTGTACTTCTTCCCGCTCCCGCACGGACACGGATCGTTCCGGCCGACCTTCTCCCTCGTCCTCACCGGGACCGCTCTCTGCGGGCGGGGCAGGCCGTCCTCGAAGTCGGCGTATGGGTCATCGTGCCCCTGGCCCGCCGTCGGCGGCGGGGTGAACTCGTTTGCGTTCATGCTCACGTTGCGGTACGGGTTCCGGTAAGGCTCGTTGACCACCTGCACCTGCACGCGGAACATCCAGCGGACGATCTCGTCCTGAATGCCGTGCTGCATCTGGTCGAACATCTCGAAGCCTTCCTTCTTGTAGGCCAGCAGCGGGTCCATCTGCGCGTAGCCCCTCAGCCCGATTCCCTCCAGCAGGTAGTCCATCGCGTCGAGATGCTCGAGCCACTTGCTGTCAATCGCCCGGAGCGCCATCTGACGCTCGAGGTCGCGCATCAACTCCGGCCCGAAGTGCTTCTCCCGGTCTTCGTATGCCCGCTCGGCAAGCTCGGTGAGCATGTCATCTAGCTCGAACCGCTTCTTGTCCTTCAGGTCCGACTTGTTGACATACATCGAGAGGGGGAATATCTCGTCCAGCATCTCGAAAAGCGTGTCTGTGTCCCACTCCGCCGGGTTCTGTCCCTCCGGGCAGTGCATGTTTATGTTGTCGAGCACCGTCTGGTTCAGATAGCTCGTGATCGTCGGCTTGAGGTCCACCCCCTGGAGGATCTTCCTCCGCTCGCCGTAGATGATCTCGCGCTGGACGTTCATCACGTCGTCGTACTGGAGAACCTGCTTTCGGATGCCGAAGTGGTAGGCTTCCATCTTCTTCTGCGTGCGCTCGATCATCCGCGAGAGCAGCTTCGCGTCCATCGCCATCTCTTCCGGCCACGATCCGAGCCACGGGCTTTGCATCCGGTCGCCGAAGACGCGCCACAACTCGTCCTCCAGCGAGACGAAGAATCGCGACAGGCCCGGGTCGCCTTGACGCCCCGAGCGGCCCCTGAGCTGGTGGTCAATGCGCCGGCTCTCGTGCCGCTCGCTGCCCAGGATCGCAAGGCCGCCGCGCCTGACTACCTCAACCGCCTCCACGTTCCGATCGGCGGTCGAGCCCTCAGGCTTCCCGCCGAGTATGATGTCCACTCCGCGCCCGGCCATGTTCGTCGCGATCGTCACCGCGCCGAGTCGCCCGGCGTCCGCGATGATCTCCGCCTCACGCTCGTGGTACTTCGCGTTCAGGACGTTGTGCTCTATCCCCTGCGCCAGGCATTCGCCGAGCCGCTCCATCTCCTCGCCGTCCTGAAGCTCCATCATCCCCGCCAGCCGCTCCATGTTCTCTCTCTTGAGCATGTCGAGCGACGCGCCGAGTTCGCGCGCGAGCGGCGCGAGTTTGCCGAGAGTAAGTTCGCCGAACTTCTGGTTCAGGAACTGGTTCGCTTGCTTCTTCGAGTCACCGTCAATCTTCTTCGATTCCTCGAGCATCGCGCGCAGGACGAACGTCGCCGCCAGGAGCTGCAACCGCTCCGCTTCGAGCCGCCCGCTCAGCCGCTCGGAGGTCTCGATCGAGCGCGTGCCGACGAGCACCGGCTGGAGCTTGCAGTGGAGCTTCAGGATCTCGAGCGTCAGGCCGCGGAGCTTCGACTCCTCGGTCTTGTAGATCACGTCCGGGTGGTCCACGCGAATCATCGGCTGGTTCGTAGGGATCACGACGACATCGAGGCCGTATATCTTTCGGAACTCCTCCTCCTCGGTCTTGGCAGTGCCGGTCATGCCGCCGAGTTTCGTGTAGAGGCGGTAGTAGTTCTGATGCGTGATCTTGGCTAGGGTCTGGCTCTCGTGCTCGATCTTGACCCCTTCCTTCGCCTCGATTGCCTGATGAAGCCCGTCGCTCAGCCGCCGCCCGAACATCAGGCGGCCGGTGAACTCGTCAACGAGGATGACCTGCCGATCGGCTCCGTTGCCCTTGACGACGTAGTCTATGTCGCTCTTGTACATCGTCCGAGCCTTCAACGCCGCGTTCGCGTAGTGCATCAGGTCCGGGTCTTCCGATAGGTTCTCGACGCCGATGCCTTCCTCGACGCGCCGCATGCCCTCCTCGGTCAGCATTGCGGTCTTGGCCTTCTCGTCCATCGTGTAGTCGCGCTCGTGCATCAGGCGCGCGACCACGCGGTCCATCTTGTAGTACATCTGGTTCGATTCGGCGGCTTGGCCCGAGAGGATTAGCGGAACGCGCGCCTCGTCAACCAGCACGGAGTCCACCTCGTCCACGATGGCGTAGTTGAGTTCGCGCTGGACCAGTCCCTCGGGCGAAAACGCCATGTTGTCGCGCAGGTAGTCGAACCCGAAAACGTGGTTGGTGCCGTATGTTATGTCCGCCAGGTACGAATCGTGCTTCTCGGCGCGGCGCAGGTTGCGGTAGACCGGCTCCTCCTCGTTCACGTAGTCCGGGTCGTAGAGGTACGATGCCTCCAACTCGCCGGTCTCCGGGTTCGATCCCTGGAGCGCCCCGACGCTCATTCCGAGGAAATGGTATATCGGACCCATCCACTGCGCGTGGTACTTCGCCAGGTAGTCGTTCACGGTGATCAGGTGCGCGCCCTTGCCCTCCAGCGCGTTGAGGTACAGCGGCGCTGTTGCGACCAGAGTCTTGCCCTCACCGGTCTTCATCTCGGCGATCCGACCCTCGTGCAGGACCATTCCGCCGATGAGCTGCACGTCGAAATGCCTCATCCCGACGGTACGCTTGCCCGCCTCCCTGACGGTCGCGAACGCCTCCGGGAGGATGCCGTCGAGCGTTTCGCCCTCCGCGAGGCGGCGCTTGAACTCGTCCGTCTTCGACCGAAGCTGCTCGTCGGATAGCGCCTCCATCGCAGGCTCGAGGGCGGTGATCTTCTCGGCGATCTTCCGGAACCGCGCGACCTCTCGCTCGTTGCTGCTGAAAATCCAGTTGATGACATTCATAATGTGACTCTGATACCCGCTTTCTTAACCGGTTCATTCTACCATCCGACGCCTGCCCTGTCAAAGAAGAGCGGGTGCGCCACGTCCTTATGTACGACTGGTGGAGGCCCATCGGTTCCGGGCGACTGAAGTCACGGCAACGAAGGCACGAAGTGTCCCTGCGGACACTGGGAGTAGGGGCCGCGACTTCTCAGTCCACGGAGGTGGACTTCGCGCACTTGTTGCCGCGGTTTCAACCTCCCTGAGGCGTTGCATCTACGCCTTCGTTCCGCTATACTGTTTCCTCGGAAGGCGGTGGCACGCATGAACGCACTCATTGTGGCCGGACTGCTCGCGATCATGGCGGCGGCCCCGGCGACTGACGACAACAAGGAAACCAAGCCAATGCTCGACGCGAAATCCCCCGAGTTCTGGAAACTCGTCCCCAAGGACGCCGTGGTCGAGAAGGTCGCGGACGGATTCCATTTCACCGAAGGCCCGCTGTGGAGCAAGGCCGGGTTCCTGGTCTTCAGCGACATCCCCGGCGACAACATCGTCAAGGTCGCGTGGGACAAGTCCGGGAAGCTGCAGCAAGGCGTCTACCGAAAAGTGAGCGGCAACTCGAACGGCCTGACCTATGACAAGGAGGGCCGCCTCATCGCCTGCGAGCACGGAAACCGTCAGGTCACCCGCGAGGAGAAGGACGGCACGATCACCGTCCTCGCGTCGCACTTCGAAGGCAAGCGGCTCAACAGCCCGAACGACATCGTCGTCAAGTCCGACGGCAGCGTCTACTTCACCGATCCGCCCTACGGATGCCCCGATCCTCAGCGCGAGATCAAGTTCCAGGGAGTCTTCCGCATCTCGCCCGACGGCAAGCTGACCCTCTTGGCCGAAGACTTCGATCGCCCGAACGGACTGGCGTTCTCGCCCGATGAGAAGACGCTCTACATTGCTGACTCATCGTCTCGCGCCCATATTCGCGCGTTCGACGTGAAGCCCGACGGCACCCTCGCGAACGGTCGGGTATTTATCGAGATGAAGATCGGCGAGCCCGGTGCCCCGGACGGCATGAAGGTAGACCGGAAGGGCAACCTCTGGGCGACCGGCCAGGGCGGCGTGTGGGTGATAGACCCGAAGGGCACGTTGCTCGGCATCATCCGTGCGCCCGAGATTCCTGCAAACTGCGCGTGGGGTGAGAAGGACGGCAAGACGCTCTACATGACCGCTCGCACCGGTCTCTACCGAATCAGGACGAACGCCAAGGGCATCAGGCCGTGGATGAAGTGAAGGGGCCACACCCCCGCAGGTCACTCGCGCTATGAACGCACGAGAAAGCTTCCTGAGAGTATGTCGTTTCGAGCCGGTTGACCATCCCCCGCGCTGGGACTGCCTCGGGTTCTGGGGCGAGACCGAAGAGCGCTGGAAGCAGGAAGGCCTCCCCGCTGACACGTCCGCCTGGGAGTACTTCGGCATGGACCGTTGGAACACCGTTCCCGTGGACGCCGGTTTCACCCATAATCCCTACCGTCCGCCGTTTGAGCACAGGGTCATCCAAGAGGACGATCGCACCGTCACCTTCATGGACGGCAGTGGCATCACTAAGCGCGACCGCAAGGGCCCCGAGACCTCCATGTCGCAGTTCATCAGCTTCCCGGTCAAGGAGCGCAAGGACTGGGAGACCCTGAAGTGGCGGCTCGACCCCTCGACTCCTGAGCGCTATCCCGACTGGGCCGACGTCCGCAAGCAGATGGGCGGCCGGGAACAGCCCTGGGGTATGAACATCGTCGGCGGGTACGGCTGGCCGCGCAACCTCTTCGGCGAGGAGAATCTGGCGTACATGTACTACGACGATCCGGGCCTGATGCACGATATCATGCGCCACTGGGCCGAGTTCTGCAAAGGCATCTTCGATCGCGCGCTCCCGCACGTCGACCTCGACTACGTCTACATCTGGGAGGACATGGCGTTTAAGAACGGCCCGCTGATCGGCCCGAGGACCTTCGAGGAGTTCATGCTCCCGTACTACAAGGAGGTCGTCGGCTGCATCCTGTCGCACGGCGTCCCGAACGTCATTGTGGATTCCGACGGCGACAACCGCCCGATCCTGGACTATTTCGTCGAGGCCGGTGTCAACGTCTTCTTCCCGCTCGAGATCGCCGCGAACATGGAGCCGCTCGAGATTCGCGAAAAGTACGGCCGGAAGCTGGTCCTGTGGGGCGGTATTGACAAACGCGTGCTCTCGAAGGACAGGGCCGCAATTGAGCACGAACTGATGCGCAAGGTCCCGCAGATGATCGAATCAGGAGGCTACATCCCGGCGATTGACCACTCCGTCCCGCCGGACGTTCCGTTCGAGAACTACGTCTACTACACCGAACTGCTGAGGGAACTCGTCCAGCGGTAGAGCGCCCCTACTCGTACCGCCAATCGTAATCGTACTCAAACTGGAGACAAGGAATGGCCGAACCTCTTCCTGACACCAAGGTGGAACGCCACCGCAACCTCCTTGCGATCGGCATCATCGCCGCTGTGTGGATTCTCATGGTTGCCATCACCAATCCGTCCGGCGAGTTTCCGCTGAACGACGACTGGTGCTATGCCCTGTCCGTCAGATCGCTCGTGGAGGACGGGACATTCACCATGGTCTCCATGGTTACGATGACACTCTTTACCCAGGTGCTCTGGGGCGCGCTCTTCTGTCTTCCGTTCGGGTTCTCGTACACCGCGCTCAGGGCCTCTACCCTCGTCGCCGGCCTCGGAGGGCTGATCGGCACCTATCTGCTGCTCAGGGAACTCGGTGCCGGGCGGAGGGTCGCCGTCATCTGCACGCTCGTAGTCGCCGTCAATCCGATATACTTCAGCCTCTCCAACACCTTCATGACGGATGTGCCCTTCTACACCCTGTCGGTCCTGTCGGTGTATGCCTTCGCGCGGGCGCTCAGACGACGCTCGACCTACGGCTACGTCGCAGGAACAGCGATTGCATGCCTGGCGGCTCTGATCCGGCAGTCTGGTCTGGTGCTCCCGATCGCATTCGGGGTCGCATGCCTCTTCGCGCACGGCGCCCGCGTTCGCGGCGTAGTGAGAGCGTGCATCCCTGCGGTCGCCGTCGGTGGAGTTCTGCTCGCCTACCAGCAGTGGCTCAGTGCCTCCGGGGGCTTGCCGGAGTTCTACGGTGTACAGGTGAAGAACAGCACGAGATTCTTCACCCACGGGCTTGACTCGGTGCATGCAGCCTATGTAGTCGGTCTGACCGCGTGCGTGTATCTGGGTCTCTTCCTGTTTCCGCTGCTCGTCTACAGGTTCGTCGCCGCGCGGAAGAACATCTGGTGGATTGCCGGCACAGCAGGGCTGGCGTATGTCATATCCATACTCATCCGTCCGATCGGTTGGAGGCAGGGTATGCCCATGAGCCTGCATCTGGGCGATATCATCACCCCATTCGGCATAGGGCCTTTCCTTCTGAGTGATGTTGTCTACTTGCGTATTCCCAGCCCCGGTCTGCTGCCTTCCGCATTCTGGTCCGCCGTGACCATGGGCAGCGCGCTTGGGGCCGCCCTGCTTCTTGTGCTTCTCTTCCAGTCCTTGTTGGCGCTTCGGCGCGAATCCGGGTCTCAGGACGTTGATCGGCCGCTTTTCGCATTGATGATCTCCGGGGCGGCGCTATCACTGGCGCCGATAATGATGCTCTACTTCTACGTATACTATGACCGCTATTTCCTGGCGATGATTCCGTTCGTCATGGGCATGATCCTACTCTCGGACCGTGCAGAGATTCGGCCGAAGCGCGCGATGACGGCGGCTGTTGTCACCGTTTTGGTGATAGGGGGCATTCTCAGTGTGGGCATGACTCATGACTATCTTGCCTGGAACCGCGCGCGGTGGGCCGCGCTCGATGATCTGATGGCTCAGGGAGTTCGGCCGTCCGATATCGATGGAGGATACGAGTTCAACGGGCTCTACGACTACGAGTCCAGGTACGCAGACGGCTGGTGGCGTCCAATCCAGGAGGAATACGCGATCACGTTCGGTCCGATTGCTGGTTACGATACGGTCAGAGTCTATCCCTACCGGACGTGGATTCCTCCGCGCGAGGCCGGCATCCACGTTATGGAGTCATGGGAGTGACCTCGGGCCCTATCCGCTGACTTCCTTCGTCGCCTTCGCGAGGTCGAGGCGGCTGAGGTAGTAGATTCCAGGAATCTGGGAGATCAGGACCGCCGCGAGTATGCCGACGATCGTCCACGTGTAGGTCTTGGGCAGTATATGCGTCTGCATGTGGAACGAATCGCTGACGTAGAGCTTCACGAACTCGTCCGCAAGCCACATCCCGATCGGAAGGCCGATGATCGTGCCGGCTAACCACGTGCAGAGGTTCTCGATCGTTACCATCCCCGCTACTCTCCAGACGCTCACGCCGAGCGCGCGCATCGAGGCGATCTCCCTCGTCCGCTCGAGGATGTTCATCGTCGTTGCGTTGAAGACGATGATGATCGCCAGCACCATCGCGAACCCGAGCATCACGTTCACGAAGGTAGTGAACGTCTTGAGCATCTCGTCGATCTGCACCCTGACGTCAGCCATGTTGACCACCACTACGACCCCGGGAATGTCGTATAGGCGGTCCCTTATGGCCTCGGCGTGTACGCCGTCGGTTCGCACCATGATGCCGTTAATCGCATTTGGCGGGAGTTCCATTGCCCGTCCGTAGATTCGGCGCACCTCGTCGATGTTCATGATCGTGGAGTCCCCGATCGGTCCGAAGAGCGCGCAGGCGATCGGCACCCGCTCGTTGATCTCGACCTGCTGCAGGCTCCGGCTTGGCAACATGACCTCCTCACGGTACCGACTGGAGTCGCCTCCCACAATCGGGGCATCCGCCAACTCCGGCACGATACTCTCCGGGAGCGTGAGCGTGACGCTCTGTCCCAGCGAGAGCCCGAGCGCGGCGATGGTCGGTGAGCCCATTGCTATTCCCTTGCGAGGCACCGGGAAAACGGTGCCGTCGGGGGCTGTGAGGTTCAGCAATCGGCAGTCGAGTGCATTTCCGTAGATTACGGTGATATGCTCTTGGCCATCGTGGACGATCTTCACCGGAACTTCCAGGAATGGCTCGGCTCGCTTGACGCCCTTCCATGTGCGCACGCGGCCGATGACGTGCTCGGTCTCGGGATGCAGGAAGCTCGCCAGCACATCGTATCGCTGAATCTTGTCGAAGTAGAAACGGATCGAATATGCAGACGAATCGATCAGCCCGGAGGAGACCAGGATCAGGGTAATCGCCGACGCAATCCCGATGACCGTCGAGAACGTGCGCTTGGGGCTGCGGAATAGGTTTCTGAACGGCAGCCGCCAGGTGTAGCTCATCCGGCCCAGCGCCGGGACCGCCCGCTTGACGGCCGGAACGCGTCCGCCGGTAGGGACGTCGGTGCGGATCGCCTCCGCGGGAGTAAGCTGTGCCGCCGCCATCGCCGGAAGTATTCCCGCAAGGAATGTCGCGGCCACCGCGACTCCCACCCCGAGGGCCATCGGGCCGGGCCTCGGGGTCATGTCGTAGTAGGGGACGTTGATCAGGCGGCTGAAGAGCAGCGTGAGTCCGATGCCCATCCGGTAGCCGAGCAGGCTGCCTATCGCCGATCCGAGCACGCCGATCAGGACGGCAAACCCCGTGTAGTGATGCAGCACGTCGGTGCTGCTGTAACCGACCGCCCGCATGAAGCCGATCTGCGGCCGCTGGGTGTGAACCATGCGCCCGAGCAGGTTGTAGATGCTCAGGGATGCGATGCCGAGGAAGAGCACCGGGAAGAAGATCGCCAAGTTGCGCATAGCCTTGAGGTCTATGGCGAGTCGCTCGTAGCCGGCCTGCTTCTCCATCGGAAGCGGATCGTCCGCGTTGTATGAGCGAAGTGCCTCCCTTACGGCCCGCATGACTGTCTCCCGGCGCGCGCCGGGCTTGACGGTAACCTGGACCTGGTTGATCGCCCCGAACGAGCCGAGCAGCCGGTCGGCCATCTCCTTGCGCATGAACATGACGCAGAAGTGCTTCGGGTTCGGCATCGGCTGGTCGCGGCTTCGCAGGACCAAAATGTACTCCGGCGACTTGATGATCCCCGAGATGCGGAACCGTACCTGGTCGCCGTTGACCACGGGGTAGATGAAGTCGCCGGGCCGGTAGTTGTTTCGCTTGGCGAACCCGGATTCCAGCAGGAGCTCACGCTTGTTCCCGGCCGATGGCATGTTGCCGCGGATGAGCAGGAGTTGGTTCAGACTGGGCGGCTTCTTGTCTGGGATCGAGGTGATCCGCCCGGTGATGCGCTTCGGATCGATGTTCTTCTGCTCGACCTCCAGGTCCTCGATGTACCGTCCCTCGGTCTGCATTACGCCGGGGATGCGAAGCACGCGGCCGACGACCTGCTCCGGGGCCGACTGCATGTCAACAGTGAAGTCTGCCATGTGGAGCCGCTCATAGGAGCGCTCATACGACTTGCCGAGGTTGAGGTACGAGAGGTAGGTGGCGTCCCAGAGCGCGACCCCCGACGCAACCATCAGAAGCACGCCCGCGAAAAGCCACGGCGAGAAACGGACATCGCGTACCAGTTTGAGGTTGATCTTTCGGGTCATGATCGGAAGCTTACCACCTCAGGTCCCCGGGATCGAGCGGCTCGGCGTTCTCCTCGACGGAGACGATCTCGCCGCTGTGAAGCTTTACAATCCGGTCGGCGACTTCGCCGATCGCCGCGTTGTGCGTCACCAGCACGACCGTGATGCCCCTCGCCCGATTCACATTCCTCATCAGCTTCAGAATCAGCTTGGCGGTCTCGTAGTCGAGGTTGCCGGTAGGCTCGTCGGCAAGAAGCAGGGTGGGATTCTTCACGAGAGCCCGGGCGATCGCGACCCTCTGCTGTTCGCCGCCGGACAGCTCGGACGGGAAGTGGTCACCTCGCTCTCCGAGGCCGACTTCCGCCAGCACCTCCATCACGTTGGCCGGACTGTCGACCAACTCCGAGACGAACTCGACGTTCTCCCGCGCGGTGAGGGTCGAAATCAGGTTGAAGAACTGAAAGACGAAGCCCACGCTCGTGCGGCGGTACTCGGTGATCTCGTCCTCGCTCATGTGGGTAATGTCGCGTCCCTTGAAGAGGACCCGACCGGACGTGGGGCGGTCAATGCCACCGATCAGGTTCAGTAGCGTCGTCTTGCCCGAGCCGCTCGGGCCCAACATCACGACGAACTCCCCGCGTCGTACGGTGAGGTCGGCGGGGTGTAGGGCCGGCACCGACACCGCGCCCATGAGGTAGGTCTTCTCTGCCTGATCAAGACGGATCAACTCAGAGGATTCAGGGTGACTCAACCGAGGCCCTCTCGATCCTGACCCTCTGCCCGTTCTCCATGCGGTCGGGCATCGAGACGGTTACGATGTCTCCCGGCTCGAGGCCGCTCAGCACAACCGTGTGCTCGTAGTTCGATAGGCCTGTCGTGACGAAGCGGTATCGGACGCGCCCCTCGCATATGCGGCAGACCTGCTGACGCTCGCCGATCTGCACGAGCGCCTCGTTCGGCACTAGAACGACGTCCTCTCCAATGCGCCTCTTGCCGCTGATATCAACCTCCATTCCGGGTCTCAGCGGCAACTCTCCTGACTCGACCTCGATCCGTGCCCGCACGATCTTGGCCCTGATACGCCCGACGGCCTTCGGTTCCGCGATCGGCGAGATCTGGACGACTCGGCCCTTCGCGGCGCGCCCCGGGTATGAGTCGGTGCTGATCGACACTGCCTGTCCGACAAACAACGCCGCGACGTCCTCCTGGTCCACCTCTGCCGTAACCCAGGTCTTTCGGATCGGCGAGATAGTGAAGATCGGTGCCTGCGGGCCTGCGACCTCGCCCGCCTCCATGTGCTTTCGCGCGATCACCCCGTTGAACGGGCTGCGGACGGCGGCGTACTCGGTCTGCGACTGAGCGGCCCTCAGTCCGGCCGCTGCTCGGGCGACCTGCGCTTCGGCGGTCTCCACCTGTCGCTCTGCCATCCGCACTAAGTCCCGCGAAGCTTCAGCTTCGCGCAGAGCGGCCCGCGCGGATGCCACCTGAGCCTCTGCCGTCTTGACGGTATCGGGCCGGGGTCCTTCTTTCACCAGTGCGAGCTGCGCTTCGGCGGCGCGGTAGGCGGCGCTCGCCGTATCGGCAGCGGTCTTTGCCGTGTCTCTCTGCTGAGGGGCAATGGCTCCATCAGACAGCAGTCTGTCTGCGCGTTCCAGGTCCAGACCGGCCTTGGCCATCTGTGCTCTCGCCGCAGCGGCACTCTCCTCCGCCTGCTCGATCTCCTGGGGGCGCGCGCCCTTCAGTAGGTCGGCAAGCTGTGACTCGGCGGTGCTGATTCCGGCCTCTGCCCGCTTAATTGAAGCGGCACTCTGGTTGCGCTGGGCGGATAAAGCGGACCTTGAGCGTTCGAGGTCGGCCTCTGTTGCCGATACCGCGGCGCGCGCTTGGTCAACCTGCGCGTCGAGGTCGTCGCTCTCGAGCCGCGCGATCACCTGACCGGCCGAAACGGTGTCTCCCTCCCTGACCATGAGAGAAACTATCCGCCCGACCATCCTCGGCGCGATATCCACCAGGTCCGACTCCACTACGCCGGTAGTCGAGAGTTCGGCCACCAGGTCTCCGCGCACGATCTCTGCGACCTGCACGGAAGGCGGTCTCGGCATCAGCAGGTATACGACGGCGGCGATGATCAGTATGGCGGCTATCCAGTTTGTCGGTTTTCGCATATCCAATCCGAAGTCGAGAATCGGACAGGTACGAATCGTCCGACCGGCCCGAAGCTATCCTGCCTTCCTCAGGAGGTAAAGGAAAAACGGCGCGCCCAGAAGGGCGGTGATGATTCCGACCGGGATCTCCCCCGGAGCCATCGCCGTCCGAGCCACCGTGTCTGCCGCGATCATGAGCAGTGCGCCCAGAAGGCCGGAGCACGGGAGCAGTATTCGGTGGTCTGGTCCCACTATCCTGCGCGTGATGTGCGGCACCATCAGCCCGACGAAGCCTATAGTGCCGCTCACCGACACCGCCGCAGCCGTAAGGAGCGCCGTCGCCGCGATCAGCCTTCTCTTGAGCGATTCGGTCTCGATCCCCAGGTGCCTTGCCGACTCCTCTCCCAGAGCGAAGAGGTTCAGGTCGCGTGCGTAGGCGTACACGACAAGCGATCCGACTAGCCCAAAAGGCAGCACGACCAGCACTCGCCCCCACGGATCCGATCCCGCGAAGCTGCCCATCGTCCAGAATACGATCGTCTCGAGGTTCTCGCTGGCGAATGTCATCAGGAAGGTAAGTACCGCCCACATGAACGCACCGACCACCACTCCCGACAGCAGGAATGAGAGCACCGATACCTTCCCCGCCCTCATCGCAAGGCCGTACACGGCGCTCACTGTGATCAGCGCGAAGGCGAACGCCAGTACCGGGATGCCGAATCCCAACATCCAGCCCTGAACCCCCAGGATCACGCCGATTCCCGCACCGACCGCCGCTCCGGACGAGACGCCGATCATGTACGGATCGGCCAGCGGATTCAGCAGCAATCCCTGGAGGGCAGCTCCCGCTACCGCTAGTGACATCCCAACGAGCGCCGCCAGCAGCACCCTCGGGATATGGAGCTGCCACACGATCATATCCACGTCCTCGGGGAGCGACTGCCGGCACATGCCGTCCAGGCCGGGGATGTGCTTGAGCGTGACCTGCGCCACATCCGAGATGGTCACCGTCACCGCGCCCAGACCGGCGCTCAGCACCATGGCGGCGACGAGCAGTGCCGTCAGAACCGCCGATGCTCTGATCAGCCTTGCGGTCAGGTTCGATCTGACCCGAGGGTTGGGCGGCGTCTCAGAGTTTGGCGAATACATCGGGATGGATCAGCCTTGCGACAGCCTTCAGGCCGTCAGTGAGTCGCGGGCCCGGTCTGACCAGAAGGTCCGGGTTGACCTCGTGAACCCGCTTCTTCCTGGCCGCGTTCGTCCTTGCCCACAGCCCCTTGGAGAAGATCTGTCGGTCGGTCGGCGTTGTGTAGATTACGATGTCCGGCTTGCGCCAGACCGCGGCCTCGGTGGAGAACTGGTTGAAGCCTGGCTTGGCGTCCGATGCCAGGTTGGTCCCGCCCGCCAGACGGACCATCTCGTCCACGAAGGTTCTCGGTCCCGCCGCCCACAGAGGCTCCCCCTGTACCGCTACGAGTACCTTAGGCCTGGACTTGATAACTGCCGCCTTCTTCTTGACCAGCGCTATCGTGGATTTCATACTCGTGACGATCCGTGACGCCTGCTTCTCCCGATTGGTGATGAGGCCGATGGTCCTGATGTCGCGCATTGCCTCGTCGAGGGTCTTGGGATCGAAGGCCGCCACCACGATGCCGTGCTTCTCGAGCGAGCGGATCGCCTCCTCGTTCAGAAATCCGTGGGCCAGCACGAGGTCCGGCTTGAGCGAGATTACCTTCTCGACGCTCGTCCTGATGTCGCCGATCCGCGGCTTCTTCCTCGCGGCCTCGGGGTAGTTGCAGAACCTAGTCACACCCACAACCCGTTTCTCAAGGCCGAGTGCGAAGAGAATCTCCGTGCAACTCGGTGCGATTGACACGATCCGCTTCGGCTCGCGGACGATATTGACCGCCTTGCCCCGGCAGTCCTTGATAGTCGTCGGGTACTTCGCCACCCCGGCGGCGCAGGGGAGCACGAGCAGGGCCAGCAGTGTGATAGCCAGTCGTTTCATCAGGGTCTCCGAGACCGTCCGTTGTAGACTACGATGCCGAGTCCGTCAGCGCCCTGACCTCGGCGGGCTTCAGCAGACGCCATTCGCCCGGCAGAAGACTTCCGGCCTTCAGTTCGCCGATCTTCGTCCTGGTCAATCGTATCACGGGATGGCCGACTGTGTCGAGCATCCGGCGCACCTGACGCTTCCGGCCCTCGTGGATCGTCACCTCGATCACGCTCGTCCCCTTCACGTTGTTCGCGCTGACGATTCGCACTTCCGCTGGCGCGGTGATGCCGTCATCGAGCACGATTCCGGTTGCGAGGTGGTTGGCGGTCTGCTCGGCCACTAGGCCCCGCACCTCGGCGCGGTATGTCTTCGGCACTTGATGGCTCGGATGGGTCATCTTATAGGTGAAATCCCCGTCGTTCGTGAGGATGAGCAGACCCTCGGTGTCCACGTCGAGACGGCCGACCGGGTAGATCGGGGTTTCGATGCTCCTGACGAGATCAGTCACCACGTGTCGGGCGTGCGGGTCGCGGGTCGTGCTCGTATAGCCGCGCGGCTTGTTGAGGAGGATGTAGACCTTCTCCGGGCGCAGGTTGACGGGCCTACCGTCAACGGTGATGACCGACTCCTCAGGATCGGCCTTGGCTCCGAGTTCGGTGATCACCCGGCCGTCCACCGCGACGCGTCCCGCTCCTATAATCTCCTCAGCCTCCCGTCGAGAGGCGACGCCTGCGGCGGCGAGAAGCTTCTGCAACCGCTGTTCCATAGCTCAAGTACACCGCGAGAAGTATTGCCGAGACGACAACCAGGTTTCTCGTCCAGATCCATGCGGAGTAGGCGAACGTCCGATCCACGGTGCAGGCGGCTACGAGCGGCACCGAACCGACCCGGACGTCGTTGACGTAGCCCGTCAGCATGCAGACCCTCTCGCCTTCCGCGAGAGGGGCCGTGGCCCTCTGCCCGTCGAGTTCGCGTTTGATCTTCACACTGTCGCCTGCCCGGACGACCTTTCCAAGGCTTTGGGCGGCCACCAGATCCACGGCGGTCTCGACTCCGCCGCGCACCGGCATCCGCGTCGCCACCAGTCCCTCGCGCGCGAAGCAGACCAGTTTGTGATGCTTGAACCCGTAGTCCAGCAGGGCGCACGTGTCATCGAGACAGCTGCCGCTCTTCAGGACGACCGCTATGAGCCGCCAGCCCTCCCTCGTTGCCGATCCCACAAAACAATGGCCCGCCTGTTTGGTATATCCGGTCTTGATCCCGTCGGCGCCGTCAAATCTCCAGAGCAGTCTGCCGGTGTTCCGCAGGGTAACGTCGAGCGTGCTGATCGACCGCGTGATCCTGTGATTCTTCGTGCAGACCATCTCGTTGAACTGCGGGATCGCCGCCGCGTATCGCGCCATCAGGGCGAGGTCGTAGGCCGTCGAGTAGTGGCCCTCCGCGTGAAGGCCGTGCGGGTTGACGAAGTGCGTATCCTTGGCGCCGATTGCCTCCGCCTTCTCGTTCATCATCGCCACGAATGCTTCCTCGCTCCCGGCGATATGTTCCGCGATGCAGACTGCGGCATCGTTCGCCGAGCGCATCAGCAGCGCGTAGAGCAGGTCTCTGAGCGTGAACTTCTCTCCCGGCTTGACGTGCAGTGAGCCGAACTGAGTTTTCGACGCCCTCTCGGACGCAGTCACCACATCGTCGAGGTTTCCGCGCTCGAGGGCCAGTATTGCCGTCATGATCTTGGTGGTGCTTGCCGGCGGGCGCCGCGCGTGACATGCCTTCTCGTACAGGATCGTACCCGTGGTCGAGTCAACTAGGATCGCGGCGGCGGCGGTGACCGTCGGGGGTGCCGGGGCGGCGGCCGCGCGAGTCGGCGGCAGGATCGCCATGAACAGGCAGATCGTCAGCAACTTGGTTGTTCTGATAATGCCGCCTCCTCCGCCTCCGGGGCTTCCGCTGGTGTGTCTTCGCTTCTCGGTTGTTCAGGCAGTACTACATCCTCCAGTTCGGGCAGTTGCGAGAGATCGCTCAGGCCGAAGTGGTTCAAGAACTCCTCGGTCGTCGAGTAGAGCATCGGCCGTCCGGGTGACTCCTTCCTGCCGATCTGCCGGATGAGATTGCGCTCCATCAGGGTCTTCACGACCCCGTCGGAATTGACGCCGCGGATCGCCTCGATCTCCGGCTGGGTTATCGGCTGCCGGTAAGCGATTATTGCCGACGTCTCCAGCGCCGCCCGCGATAGCCTGATTCGCTCCGGCTTCAGCAGCCTGGACACGTGCTCGGCATACTCGGGACGTGTACACATCTGGTAGCCGCCTGCGATCCGGGCGATCTGCAGTCCGCGCCCGCCGTAGTCGAGGCGCAGTTCATGGATTGCCCGGTCCACGGTGCCCTCGTCCATCTGAAGCGACTCGGCGACGTGCTCGACCGTCAGCGGCTGGGGAGACACGAACAGCATGCACTCCAGCACGGCCTTCAGTTTCTCGATCGGTATGCTACTTTCCTCGCTCATGTTCCTCAGGCGTCGGTTGGATGCTGATCTCGCCCAGGGCGTGCTTCTGCTTCAGGCGTATCTTTCTCAGCCGCAGGAGTTCGAGCACCGCCAAGAAGGTGATGACGACCTCCAGGCGGGTCGGCGGCGAGACGAAGAGTCCTCGGAAGCTGATGCCCTCCGGGTTCGCCCGCACGTGCCGCCAGATCTCGCTCATCTTCATCCTCAGAGTTATCTTCTCGCGTTGAAGGCTTGTGACCTCTTCCTTGCCTTCTCCGACCTCCGCCAGCATCTGCTGGAGCGCATAGATGAGGTCCATTGCTTCCACGTTCAGAGGGATCACCGGCGCATCGTAGCCGGATAGTTCGTCAGTGATGCGCCAGTAGACCTGACGGCGGTTGTCCTCGAATCCCTTGAGCGACTCGGCGGCGTTCTTGAATCGCTCGTACTCCAACAGTCGCTCGACCAGCTCGGCACGCGGGTCAATGCCGTCCTCGCCATCATCTTCGCTCTTCTCGATCGGCAGCAGCAGCCGCGACTTGATCTCCAGCAGAGTCGCCGCCATGACGAAGAACTCGCCGGCAACATTCAAATCGAGCGACTCCATGAGTTGCAGGTAACGCAGGTACTGCTCAGTGACCTCCGCGATCGGGATGTCGTAGATATCAACCTTGTGCTCGCGGATGAGGTGCAGAAGCAGGTCGAGGGGTCCCTCGAACGCAGGAAGCTTTATCGTGTATCCGGGTTGCGGCGCGGATTGGATGGACATATCGTATTGGATGATCGGCGTGTATGCTCACCGCTTCGAATCGGCCGACCGACCAAATGAGAGGTTCGCGACCCCGGGGGTGATTTTCCTTCCCGCACAGCGCTCAGAAAGGTATTCCGGTGAGCAATCCGAACAGAAACCGCCTCGGTGGCCCGAGTATGATGCTGATGACACCCGTGAGGAGCAGGCCGATCAGTATGAGGAAGCCGTACTTGCCCATTGCCTCCTCATACCGCCGTGCGGTCTCGTACGGCAGCAGGCTGGCGAGCACCTTTGAGCCGTCCAGTGGCGGAACGGGTAGCAGGTTGAACATCGCCAGCACGAGGTTCATCGAGATGCAGGTCAGGATCAGCGGAACGTAGTTCAGGCCGAAGCGGCCGGCGACTATGAACCTGAACAGCAGGGCCAGAGCGCAGGCGAACAGGATGTTCGAGAGCGGCCCCCACAGTGAGACCCGCAGATTGCCCCATCGCGGGCTCCTGAATCGGTACGGGTTGACAGGTACCGGCTTGCCCCAGGCGATCCCAAAGCCGTTCATCATCATGAGGGCAAACATGATCGCGCCGAACGGGTCGAGGTGATCAAGGGGATTGAGCGAGATTCGCCCGGCGACCTTGGCCGTGTCGTCCCCTTCGGCGAGGGCCGCCCGCGCGTGAGCGTACTCGTGAACGGTCAGCGCCGTCAGAAAGGCGATCGCCATCATCAGCATAGTCTGCGGATTCGGCATGTTCTGGAACAATATCTCTACCCGCTAACCAAGTCGCTCCGGTATCACGTCGTTCTTCACGATGTCTTCGAGCGTTTCCCGCTTCACGATCACGTCCGCGCGCCCGTCCGCTGCGAGAATGACCGCCGGCCGGGGGAAGCGGTTGTAGTTGCTCGCCATGGCGTAGTTGTAGGCGCCGGTACTCAGCACCGCGACGATGTCTCCCGGCTCGACCGGGGCGATCTCCGCGCCGCTGATCAGCGTGTCCGTTTCGCAGTGCTTCCCAGATATGGTGACGACCTCGGACGCCTCCGCGTTCGCCTTGTTGGCTACGATCGGAGTGTACACCGCTTGATAGAGTGCCGGCCGGGGGTTGTCCGTGATGCCGCCGTCAACCGCGATGTATGTCCGGTAGCCCGGCTCCTCCTGGATCGGAACCCTCTTGATCGTGCCGACCGTGTACAGCGTCGTTCCGGCTGTTCCGACGATCGAGCGCCCTGGCTCCTGGATCAGTCTCGGATTGAAACCGAGTCCGGATTCCTCGATAGCCGCCGTGAACTCGCTTACGATCGTCTCGGCGAAACGGTCGATCGTCGGGGGCTCGTCATCCTTCGTGTATGCTATGCCGAGTCCTCCGCCTGTGTTCATTTCCTGGAGAACGGCGCCGGTCTCCGCTTGCGCGTCCTTCAGGAACTCGACGAACACCCGCACCGCGCCCCTGTGAGCCTCGAGGTCGAACAACTGGCTGCCGACGTGGCAGTGGATACCCCTCAACGAAATGCCCTCGCACTCGAGCGCGCGCCTGACGGCCTGCATCGCCGTGCCGTCCTTGATGTTCATGCCGAACTTGGTGTCTGCCTGACCGGTGCGGATCAGCTGGTGGGTGTGCGGGTCAATGCCCGGCGTCAACCGCAGGAGGATGTCCGCCGTTCTCCCCGATTCGACCGCCAGCGAGTTCAGTATCTCGAGTTCCCGCAGATTGTCCACGACGATCCGGCCGACTCCGTGTTCGAGGGCCATCGAGAGCTCGCCTGGAGACTTGTTATTTCCGTGGAAGAAGAGCCGCTCCACCGGGAAGCCCGCCTTGAGCGCCGTGTACATCTCGCCCGCTGACACGACGTCGAGCGACATACCCTCCTGCTCCAGGATGCGGCACATGGCTGCGGTCAGGAATGCCTTGCCGGCGAACGCGATCTCCGTGTCAGCGTATCGCGACCGGAAACCCCCGATGTAGTCCCGGCAGTTCTGCCGGATCAGCGCCTCGTCCATGACGTACAGAGGCGTGCCGAAGCTCTGCGCCAGTTCGACCGTGTCGCAGCCGCCGATCTCGAGATGGCCCTTTGAGTTTATCGTCTGCGTTCCGAAAAACATGTTCCTGTCCCTCGTGGCGGGTCGCGTCCCGCACTCCAAAAAAAGCGAACCAGCGGGCGCAGCACCCATGCTGGTTCGCGCATAATCTATCAGAGTTCTGGCCGAATGTCAAATCCTCCCGGAGATGACCTCCCGTGCCTTTGTGGCGATATGCTCCGCAGTCAGGCCGAACTCCTGCATCAGTTCCCAGGGTTGTCCGGACTCGCCGAAGCGGTCCTGCACGCCGATCATGTCGAAGGCAACCGGCTTCTTCGCGTTCTTCAGTATCGCGCTCGCGATGATGTTGCCGAATCCGCCGACCTGATGCTCCTCGGCAGTCACGACGGCCCCGCAGTCCCGAGCGGCCCTCACAATCGCCTCGACGTCGAGAGGCTTGACGGTGTGGACGTTCAGCACCCGCGTCTCGATTCCGAAGTCCTCCTTGAGGATGTACGCCGCCCGCATCGCCTCCGGAACCATCGGCCCGCAGGCTATGATCGCCAGGGTCTCGCCCTCGCTCTCGTAGCCCGATGCGAGAACGGTTTCGAAGGCGTCAATGAAGTGTTCCTTCGCGCCCCGATAGCGGATTACGTTCGCCTTGCCGAAGACGAACGGCGTCGTGTCCGTCGAGATGATCGGTGTGGCCTCGCGGGCGTATCGGAGGTAGACCGGCCCGACTATGTCGTGAATCGCCGCGCATGTCGCCTTCTGGGTCTCGATGCTGTCCGCCGGGACGAAGAGATGCATGTTCGGGAGTATCGCCATCAGGCTGATCTCCTCCAGCGCCTGGTGAGTCGCGCCGTCCGGTCCCACGGAGATGCCGCCGTGTGCGCCTGCGATCTTGACGTTCAGGTTCGCGTAGCATAGAGTAGTTCGTATCTGGTCCCACGCGCGCCCCGCGGCGAAGACGCCGTACGTCCCGGTGATCGGTATCTTGCCCTCTTTCGCAAGACCGGCCGCCACCACCATCATGTTCTGCTCGGCGATACCGACGCTGATGACGCGGTCAACGCGTTCGGGGTTCTGCTTCTCGAAATCGGTGATGCAGATCGAGTTCGAGATGTCCGCGTGCAGTGTGACGACCCGATCGTCGGTCCCGCACATGCAGAGGCTTCGGCCGAATCCCATGCGGGTCGGGTCCATGTCAACCTTCATGTCATCTCCCGCGTTCCACCAGTAGTCGCGCGAGAACTTCGGCATCTTCGCGCCGACCTTCCTGCTGGCCTCGGCGGCGCGTCCGGCGGCGTAGTCGAGCAGCTTCTGCAGCCTCTCGTGACCGATGGTATCGGGCAGCAGTTCTGCCATGGCGGCCTCGAACTGCTCCTTCTTCGGCGCCAGCCCGTGCCAACCGACCTGGTCCTCCATGAAGGAGACGCCCTTGCCCTTGATCGTCGCCGCGATGATCACTGTCGGTTTGCCCTTGACGGTGCTGGCTTCCTCGAAGGCGCGCATGATCTGCTTGATGTTGTGCCCGTCTATCTCAATGACGTTCCAGCCGAATGCCCTGTACTTGTCGGCAATCGGCTCGACGTTCATGACATCCTCTGTCCGGCCGTCAATCTGCAGGCGGTTGTTGTCCACGATCGCGCAGAGGTTGTCGAGTCTGAAGTGGCTCGCGGACATCGCAGCCTCCCAGACGCTGCCTTCCTGCTGCTCGCCGTCGCCCATGATGCAGTAGACCCGGTGCGTTTCGCCGTCCAGCTTGGCCGCAATGGCGGCCCCGACCGAGACTCCAAGTCCCTGGCCGAGCGAGCCGCTCGACATCTCGATACCGGGCAGATCACGCCAGTTCGGGTGTCCCTGACAAGGGCTTCCGAGCTGGCGGAGGCACATCGCTTCCTCCATCGGGAAGTAGCCCGCCTTTGCGAGCGCAACGTATATCGCTGGCGCCTTGTGGCCTGCGGACCAGAAGAGCCGGTCGCGGCCCTCCCAGTTGGGGTCTTCCGGCTTGTGGTTCATCGTGTGGAAGTAGAGCACCGTCTCGATGTCTATGATAGAGAGCGTCCCGCCGGGGTGCCCGGTGGTCGAAGCGTATATCGAGGCTAGGTCGAGCGTGCGAAGCTCCCGGGCGATCTTCTCCAGCCGCGCGATCTCCTGATCGGTGCCGGTCGTGCCTGTATCCTGCATAGCCAGTAGTCCTCCTAGGTGGGTGGGAATCGGTTCGGTCGGTCGGAAACGACGGGGCAAACCGCCGATACTGTACCACGCGAATGGCCGATTGTCAACCTTGACACACCCGCCGACGGGGGGCTACAATGACTGCCGGATTCACCTGGAAGGAGCGTAAGAGGTCCATGGCCAGAGAGTGGCTCAGCAACCCTGCGATCTACTACCCTGTGCTCGTCGGCGAGGTCGTTTTCAAGAAAGCGATGTTCGGGTGCCACATGTGCGGGCAGTGCATACTCAGCTACACGGCGCTTACCTGCCCGATGAACTGCCCGAAGAAGATTCGCAACGGTCCCTGCGGCGGCACCCGCCCCAACGGCAAGTGCGAGGTATACCCGAAGCGCGCGTGCGTCTGGAACAAGATACATCGCCGCGCGAAGGCCGTCGGCCGCCTGCGCAAGATCGAGGAAATCCAGGAGTGCGTGGACTGGTCGCTCGAGGGAACGTCGGCCTGGATCAACCTCTTCCAAGGCAAGATCAAGCCGCCGAGTCTCTAGAAAGGCGCCTGTCAGCATGTCACTGACCCTGCCCGTCGTGCATATCACCGCGAATAGCCTTCCTGAGGCATGGGAGAACGCCGTCATCGCCGCCTGGGAGCAGGGTGCGCCCATCGCCACCCAGTACGACAAGCCCGGCGACCCTCCGAGTCGCGACGCCATCGCGGTCGTTACCGTCACCGATCCGATGTCCGAGCCGCGCATCCACCGGGCGTTCCCCGGCGGCATAGTCGAGTTGGAGGCATACCGTCAGGAGGTCGTGGACGGCATCCACGATCACTGGGTGGACCCGACCGCCGGAAAGTGGGAGTACACTTACCACGAGCGGCTGACGGCGTATTCCGTTCCGGGCATGGAGAGACCGATTGACCAGATGGAGTACGTCATCAACCAGTTGGCCGACGCCCCTCATACCCGCCGCGCCCAGGCGATCACCTGGAAGCCCTGGGAGGACGCCGGCATCCACGACCCTGCGTGTCTGCAGCGGCTCTGGTTCAGGGTCTTCGATGACGAGCTTGTGTTGAACGCCCACATGCGGTCCAACGATGCGTTCAAGGCGGCGTTCATGAACATGTACGGGTTCACCGACCTCCAGCGTGCGGTGGCCGAGAATCTCTCCGAGCGCTTGGGCCGCGAGATCAGGGTGGGGCAGTACACTCACATTGCGGACTCCTTCCATATCTACGGCTCCTACTTCAGTGAGTTCGAAGGATTCCTCGACACTCTCAAGAACCGCACTTTCGAGCAGAGGGTGTTTCAAACTGCAGACGTGCAGGACATCATAGACGAGGCCCGTGTCCAGATCGCGGATTCGCTCCGCACCGAGGCCGAATCCGGCCGGAAGGGGCTCTGAGTCCCGTAGGTCCCATCCGTCTCGTACGTCCCGTGGAATCTGTAGGAGATACCAGACTGATAGGACCGAGAGGAGACTGACATGCAGTTCCCCAAGGAAAAGATGAGTTTCACCTCCAGCTACAAGGGCGAGAAGTCCGAGCAGGGCTGGCTCGTCCTCGATATCGGCAACGTCGAACTCGAGGGTGTCACGAAGATCGAGATTGATCTCCAGGACGTCGAGACGGTCAAGAAGCGCAAGAGCACGGAGTCCGATGCCCTCGATGATGCCCGGCGGCTTCTGGGGGGATTGTAGACAAACACCGGAGTCGTGTAGCGATGTGCCCCCAATACTAGAGCACTGCACTGATCCGTGAGATACTATGACCGATGCCGTCCCCCGCGCCCAGTTCGCCCTGATGCTCCACTCAGTCCCGCACCTCGGGCCGAGGGGGATCGCTCGCATACTCCGCGAGACGCCCGACGCTGAAGTGTGCCTCCCGGCCGTTCGGGCGTGGCGGATGTCCCCTGATGCCCTGCAGTCGGAGTACAAGCTCCACGCCGAGGCCGCCCACTGTATCGCGCTTCGCAAGGACGAGCTTCTCTCTTCGAGCGCGAAGATCGCCTCCGCCGCCGAGGGCCTCCGCATCAGGACGCTTACCGAGCAGGACGCCGACTACCCCTCGATGCTCCGCGACTATCAGGCCGACGCGCCGCCGATCGTCTACGCGCACGGCAACCTCGGCCTGCTGCGGGATCGGAAGTATGCGGTCGTCAACTCCGCGAAGATCGGCGGAAGGAGCATCGAGGCTACCCGCGACATCGCGAGCACTCTGGCCGCCGAGGGTCTAGCCGCCGTCACCAGCCACAACACGCAGGGCTACCAGATCGTCGGACTTGCCGCGAAGTCGAGGAACGCGCCGATCCTTCTGGTGCTGGATAGAGGCATCCTGAGCGCGTTCCCCCAGGGCCTCGGATGGGAGCCGGTCGCTCAGGCCCGCATCTGGAACCTGAGGTTCGACCCCGAGCGCGATCTCGTGGTCTCGCCGTTCAGGCTCTACGACCGGTGGATCGGGGCGAACGGCCGCGAGCGCGACCGGATGGTCTTCGCTCTGGCCGATGTCGTTGTAGCGGTGGAGATTCGGGCTGGCGGCGTGATGGAAGCCGAGTGCCTGCGCGCTCTCAGGCTGGGGCGCGAAGTCTACGTCTGCGAGTCGTCCGACGGCCCGCTTCCCGGCGGCAACGCGTCGCTTCTTTCCAGAGGCTGCGCCCCGATTCCCGTGGGCTGGGAGCACTCGATGCTTGCGACCCTGGACCTCCCGATCGAAGGCAGTGAAGAGGCTTTCTGAATCCGCCACACCGCCAAGAACTTGGGCAGAAAATCGGGGCGGCCCGCTTCGGTGAGCCGCCCCTTCACATCGCATATGTCAGAACTGGGACACGTCCGAGTTGCCTCGCGGCAGAACGACTGCCGTAATCGTGTCTCCTGACTGCTCCGTCGAGACTATGCCGGTAACCTTGACTAACGAACCGATGCCTGGCACCGACGTCAGCCTGGCCGTGCTGACTCTCACCGCTCGTGCGCCGTCAGTCAAATCGAAGCATCCCGTCGCAGACTCAACGACCCTGCCCGCGATGGTCACCAGCATGCCGATATTATGAGTTCCGAGGCCGCCTGTTACGCCGGGGGTGTACACGTTGAGCGCCTCTCCTCCCACGCTTCGGTTGTTCATGAACAACGGGTCAGGCGCTCCGGGTCCCGTCTCTGTCATCGTGTCAGGCGCGGTGATCACCCGTTCGCCGTTGACGGTTGCCAGAATCCCCGCAACGTCCGCGAAGTATCCCTGTGTTGGTGAGTTGCCTGCGACCCGTATGCCTGAGACTCGCTTGCTCGTCCTGTCCTCGCAGATATAGAAGAACGTCGCGTAGTTGGCGCTTACGATCTTGTCGCTCAGCATGATAGCGTCGCCGTCCGCACGGCCCTTCGCCGCCCTGATAGACGATAGGACCGCGGCCGCGGTGACGCCGTCGGAGACGACCGGAGTGCTCCATGCGCCGGCGCCGTTCCTTGCCTTCACGCCGAAGTAGTACTTCTGGTTCGCGACCAGGTTCAGTCCGCTCCTGGTAATCGAAGTCGACGTCCCGGTCGAAGTCCACGCCGCCACAGACCCGATGTTGTCCGCACTCGTCCCTATGGCATACTGGTACTCCGCAATGCCCGACTCCGCATCGCTCCCTGACCAGGATGCTTGCAGCGAACCCCCGACGGCGGCGTACTTGCCGTCGCTGAGGCCGGAGACGGTGGGCGCGGTAGCATCGTACCTGTAAGGGCCGTAGGTGAAGGTGCCATTTGGCACCCCGTCTCCGTTGTTGCCCTG
The DNA here is from genome assembly GCA_017993055.1 of Armatimonadota bacterium. Taxonomy (NCBI): domain Bacteria; kingdom Bacillati; phylum Armatimonadota; species Armatimonadota bacterium. Next base: position 50,593 of record JAGONM010000007.1, on the reverse strand, counting down.
CACATGGAGATACCAAAGCCCGTTGGCCGAAGCCTGCCGGACCAGAGTGCCGGACGCCCACTGGTCCTCGCCGCCCGTCCACGAATACGAACTGCTCTGGGTCCACGCGTATCGGTAGTACTGCACCTTCCCCGCGCCAAACCCTCCGACGGCGGTGAACGTGAAGGCCGAGGTAGACTGCCAGGTATTCACGGCCTTGTCGCAGGTGACGCTCCCCGATCCGGGGGCGGCCGACAGGGTGTATTTCGCTGTCGCGATGCTGGCCTCGGACTCGTTGTCCAACGCATCCAGCGCAGTCACGTGGTAGCTGTACTGCGTGTTCGCGGCGAGGCCGGTGCTGGCGTACGACGTTGCGGTCGGGGATCCGACCAGCGAGCCGTCGCGGTAGACCCGGTAGCCGGTCACGCCGACGTCGTCCGTCGAGGCAGTCCACGATAGAGACACCTGGTCGGTTGCTGTTGCCGATGCGGTCAGGCCCGTCGGCGCCGTCGGCGGAGTTCCATCGTACTTGTAGGGCCCGTAGGAGTAAGTCCCATTGGCCACTCCGTCGCCGTTGTAGCCTTTGACATGGAGATACCAGGAGCCTGTCGCCGATGCCTGCGGCGTAATGTTGCCGGCGGTCCATTGCCCCTCCAGGCCGGTGAACGTGTAAGTGGAGTTCTGTGTCCAGGCGTAGCGGTAGTACTGTAGCGTGCCGGCCCCAAATCCGCCGGTGGCGGTGAAAGTGAACGTAGGCGAGGATTGCCAAGTGTTGATCGCCTTGTCGCAGGTGATGCTGCTTGCCCCCGGCGCGACGGAGAGCGAGTACCTGGCCACCGTGGCACTGGGCGCCGATACGTTGTCTGCCGCGTCACGAGCGGTGACGTAATAGCTGTACTGCGTGTTCGCCGCGAGGCCGGTACTGATATACGACGTGCCGGTCGGCGATCCGATCAAAGAGCCGTTTCGGTAGACCCGGTAGCCGGTCACACCGATATTGTCGGTGGAGGCCGTCCACGTGAGCGAAATCTGGCCGAGTGCCGATGCCGTCGCCGCCAGATTGGTAGGCGCGCTTGGCGGAGTAGTGTCCGCTCCCGGCGCGTAGACGAACTTGATCGCGTCGGCTATGACGTTTCTGCTGTCCTCAATGCCGGTGTTGCTGAGCCGAACGTAGCCCGCGGTCCCGACTGCAAACGGGGTGTTTGCTCTCAGAAGCCGCCAAGTGTTGTCGTTTGCCGTGTCCTGCTGGTTCACCGCGATCGTCTGGCTGCCGCCGTTCCATTGGATGGTAAAGGGTGAGATTGCGCTTCTGTTGGTGCCTGCGGGCCACCATCCGTACACGTCGTAGTTTCCCGCTGTCAGAATGCTTGGCGTCCACGTGGCGGTCTTGGTGCCGCCGGCGTTCGAGCAGTAGAAGTAGTTCGTGCCGTATTTCGTGGCCGCGCTGGTGCTCGTGAACCACGATCCGCTGGTGACGCACTTCACGTCGGTGTTGTCTATGATGATGTCGTCCGGCTGATCGCCGGCTGCTGTCGTAAATGTGTAGTCGCCGGAGACGGACATGTTTCTGGCGGCATCCCAGGACCGCACGCGGTAGTGATACGTAGTGCTTGGATTGAGGCCGACAAGCTGCACGGTATGGCCGGTCACCGCAAGGGTGTCCTCCACCGTCGTAGTGCCGTAGGCGGCCGTCAGACCATAGTCCACCTGACTCGTCGATGCCTCGTCCGTGTCCCAGAGTATCTGCGCATTGGTAGCTTGGATGCTTGAGGCCCTTACGTTACTTATCACAGGCGGACTCGACTCCGATGACAGAGTGAAGTTCAGGTTCGCGACCTGCCCCGCAGTCACGGTCACCGATTTGGTCTGTGAGTTGTAGCCCGCCGCCGCCGCCGTGACGCTGTAGGTCCCCGGGGTGATGTCCACGAAGCCGTAGAAGCCCGTGCCGGTATCCTTCGTCGAAGCCCCGGTGCTCACAATGGTGACCGTCGCCGGGTAGATGCCGACTCCACCGCTGTTCTTAACGAAACCCTTGATGTAACCCTTGGTCGGGCTGTCGAGCCAGGACATGCCGGCAGGGCTGACGAATGTCGGGAAAGGACCGCTGACGAGAGCGCTCTGCAGGGCCGTCCGGTCGGGGATCGACTGGTATGAGTAGAGCCCCAGGCCTTGGAAGCCGTGCTGCCTGATGAGGTCTATCTGTGGAAGCGCATTGCCATTGATATCATTCGAAACATCCACAAGCGGGTACACGTGCCGTCCGTGCTGGTTGGTCAGGTAGGTATCCAACCAGCCGTGAAAAGTGGTGTTGTTCGACGTGTAGGACATGGGATGAACGAAATCTACCCAATGGTTGGTTGTCCACTTGTCCCAATCCTGGAAGTAGCTCGCGTTGCCGGTGCTTGAGGAGTTCCATCCGTCAGGACTCAGTTTTACCCATGGTTTGACTGCCTTGATCTCGAGGTACAGCCGCTTCACGAGATTGGTTATCTGGTCGCGCCGCCAGTTCTGCCAGGTGCTGTCACTCGCTGACGGATTGCCGGTCCGCCCGTACTCCGCGTTGAACCGAGCGACCGATACTGCGTTGTAGCCCCAGTTGGTCGAGGGGTAGCGGATGTAGTCCAGGTTGAGGCCGTCCACGTCGTAGTTGTTGACGATCTCCATGAAGACCGAGATGAGATAGCTCTCCACATCCGGATGTCCGGGATCCAGGTTTGATGTTCCGCCGTAAGACCATGCGCCGGTGTCGCTTCTCATGCACCAGTCCTGCGACGGGTCCGTGTTTCCGGGGCCGTGCGTGTACCAGATGTGTTCGGGCGTCATGTGCGCGGGGCCCGAGTCGGTAGTCCATATGCGGAAAGTCACGACCCAGGGATGCACCTCCATCCCTACGGCATGCGCCTTGGTGACGAGGTCGGCGAGAGAGTCGTAGCCGGGACTAGGGGCTACCCCTGTGCCTCTCGGTTCGATGGTAGAATTGTAGTAGGCATCCGACCGCAGGCGGATCTCCGGGATCACGCAGTTCAGGTTGCACGACCGCATGTAGTTCACCATCGTGGTGGTAGCGGTAGGGCTCTCGAAACCCGAACCCCAGGCCGTGGCCTCCATTGAGCGAAACTCGGAGGTCTGCGACCGGCACGGCCCGACTGCCAGCATCAGGCAGACAGCGAGCGCCGGGAGGAATACTTTCTTCACATCGGTCTCCTTCGGGTGCGGCTTTGAGGGTGTACTGCGCGGTTTTGACGTTCTGGAAGCGGTTGCTGTCAGAGCGCGATACGGATCATTCCCTGCATTCTATATGTCAGTCCCCTCCTTGATTATCCGGTGGAAACGCCGCAATGTCAAGGTATACGGGGAAATACAGGTAATAGTACTGGCGTTCACGGTCCCGGGTCGGGCATCTTCGCCGAGAGCATCTCCACGAACTTCTGCGGAGGTCGTCCCCTGTTCGCTCTGCAGAGATGCACGTGTTTCCACGCCCCGGCGTAGTCGCCTGCCTGATACAGCGCGGTCGCCAGGCTGATGTGCGGGACCGGCATGTCCGGCTCCATCTCGACCGCCTTTCGAAGCTCAGCTATCGCTCCCTGAAGGTCCCCCTTGCGTTTCAGCATCAGGCCGAGATTGTGATGAGCCTGCATCATCTCAGGGTCGAGCTTGATCGCCAGTCGGTACTCCCTCTCAGCCTCCGCGTACTCCCCGCTCGACGCGTGAACGTTCGCCATGTTGACGTGCGCTCCGGTGTGTCTCGGGTCAATCCTCAGCGCGCGCCGGAAGCATGCCACCCCTTCTTCCATCAGCCCCTGCGCCGCCAGCGCGACGCCAAGGCTGCTGTAAGATTCCGCGTTGTTCGGAAGCAGCCTGAGTACTTCTCGATAGGTCCGCTCGGCCTCGGGGAATCGGCCGGTGTTCTTGTAGAGTTCTCCGAGACCGGTCAGCGCCGGGACGTACTCGGAGTTCGACTCGAGCGCCCTGCGGTAGGATGCCTCGGACTCCTCGTAACGCCTCATGTCTGAGTATGCCTTGCCGAGGTTGGTGAGTGCCTCCGGAGAGTCCGGCTTTGTCTCCAACGCAGCGACATAGTCTTGGATCGCCTCATCATACATCCTCTTCCGCAGATAAGCGTTGCCCCTGTTATACAGAGCGTTGACGTGCGTGGGATTGATCTCCAGCGCCTTCTCGTAATGGCGGATCGCCTCGTCGAGTTCGCCCCTCCCGGAATACGAGACTCCGAGATTCGTGTGGGCGGTCGCGCTCGGCGCCGTCACCCGGAGAGTGTGCGTGAAGAGGGTCATGCTGTCTCTCCAGAAGCCGACCTGTCGGAAAGTGAGGCCGCTGAACACGAGCACGATCAGTATCGGGACGAGTAGAATGGGAGATTGGGCGAATGAGTGCTGCGGAGACGCTGCCCTGTCTCCCCTCTGCCCCCGCTGCCAATCCGGTCCCAAGTCCGCTGCTCCCCACGTGATGGCGATGAACAGTCCGATCAGTGGGATATAGGTGTAGCGATCGGCGATGAACTGAGCGCCTACCTGTACGACGCCGATCACCGGCACCATCGTAATCAGGAACCAGAGCCATCCGAACACGAGGTACGGCCGGCTCCTTCTGAAGACGAAGACCGCCGTCGTGATCGCGAGCAGAAGAACTGCCGACCCCGCCACTTGCCATGCGGGGAGATTCGGACCGGGGCGTGGGTAGATCACCCCGAGTTTCAGCGGCCAGAGCATCTTGCCGATGTACGCGGCATACCCGGCGGCGATGTTGGCGAGGTGCACCCCCGCGTCCCCCAGAGGCTTCACGGCTGATGCCTTGCTCTGAGCGATCACGGTGATGACCGAGGAGCCGACGCTCAGGGCGAGAAGCGGCAACTTCTCGGGCACCAGCGTCCAGAACGATACCCGGGCGACCCTCCCTTTCACCTTGCCTTCAGCGGCGGGTTCCAGCCGGCGAAGCGGCCAGATGTCGAGCAACAGCAGCACGATCGGCAGGGTCACCAGCATCGGTTTAGCCATCAGCCCCAATGCGAATGCTCCGAATACCAGCAGGTAAGCCTTGATGCCTCGTCGTTCCACGTAGCGCGCGTATGCGATGAGCGTGAGCATGAAGAATAACGTGCTCAGCACGTCCTTTCGCTCAGCCACCCACGCGACTGATTCGACGTGCAGGGGGTGGACTCCGAAGAGCGCGGCGACGAACGCGCTCCGCCAGGGCAGGCCGGTCAGTCGGGTCAGCAGAACAAAAAGCAACACCACATTGGCGAGATGTATCAGCAGGCTGGTGAGATGATGCCCCCAGGGCTTGAGACCGTAGATTTCGCAGTCTAACATATGCGAGATCCACGTCAGCGGGTGCCAGTTCGCGTTCCAGGTGCTGGTGAATGCCCATCTGAGGCCGCTCAGGGAGAGGCCGTCCATTACCTGGGGGTTGTCGTACGTGTACCTGTCGTCGTCGAAATTGATGAAGTCGTTCCACAGGACTGGAGCGTAGGCGGCGGTGGTTATGATGAGCAGCCCCACCGCTATCAGCAGGCGCAGGCGTGAGTCACTCATGTCGCGCAGCAAGTTCATTCCCCCTGGAAGCCAGCGTATCACGAGGCGACGACAACTGTCAACGAGATTGCAGCGCGCTCATCGCAACTCCTTGACACAGAAGGTTGCCTGTCCTATAATACCCGATAACGTTCTTCGAGTCCGTTCGTTGGCTGAAAGGAAAGCGCCCTATGTCACCCGATGATCGCCGCGTGCTCGCCGAAGGCCTGAGTTTTGACGATGTTCTTCTCTGGCCGCAGAGGACTGAAGTCCTTCCGCACGAATGCGACACCTCCACTTTGATCGCCCGCGGCATCGAACTCTACATCCCTCTTGTCAGTTCTCCGATGGATACCGTCACCGAGGCGCGTATGGCGATCGGCATAGCTCGCGAGGGCGGTCTGGGGATTCTGCACAGGAACATGACGGCGGAAGACCAGGCCGTCGAGGTGGACAAGGTCAAGCGTACGGAGCACGGTATTATACTCAATCCATTTTTCCTCGCCCCGGACAACACGATAGAAGACGCGCTGAAGATCATGCAGCACTACCATATCTCAGGGGTGCCGATCACCACCGGCAGCAAGCTGGTGGGCATACTCACGAACAGGGACATTAGGTTCGAGGAGAACTACAGCCGGAAGATTTCCGAGGTGATGACCAAAGAGAATCTGGTAACGGCATCGGAAGGGACGACCCTCGATCAGGCTAAGGCGACCCTGCAGAAGCATAAGATCGAGAAGCTTCCTATCGTGGACGACGAGGGCAACCTCAAAGGGCTGATCACCATCAAGGATATCGAGAAAATCCGCCAGTACCCGAACGCTACCAAGGACGCTAGCGGTCGTCTCTGCGTCGGCGCGGCGATCGGCCCGCTCAGCAATCCAGTCCGGCGGACGGAAATCCTTGTCCGCGCGGGCGTGGATGTCATCGTGATTGACGCGGCGCACGGTCACTCCGTCGGCGTCCTCAACGCGCTCAGAGCCGTCAAGGAGGCATTCCCTGACCTTCCGGTCATCGCGGGCAATGTGGCAACGGCCGAGGGCACTAGGGACCTGATCGAGGCGGGCGCGGATGGTGTGCGAGTGGGCCTGGGACCCGGCTCGATATGCACCACGCGGGTCGTCGCCGGCGTCGGGGTCCCGCAGATTACCGCCATCATGGAGTGCGCCAGGGAGGCCAAGAAGCACGGCGTTCCGATCATCGCGGACGGCGGCGTCCGGCTTTCTGGCGACATCACCAAGGCGTTGGCCGCCGGGGCCGACTGCTGTATGATAGGCAACCTCTTCGCGGGAACGGACGAGAGTCCCGGCGATATCGAGATATTCCGCAACAGGAGCTACAAGGTCTACCGGGGCATGGGCTCTATCGCAGCCATGAAAGAGGGCAGCAGCGACCGGTACATGGTCGTGGGCGATGCCAAGCACGTTCCCGAGGGCATCGAGGGACGCGTGCCCTACAAGGGCCCGCTTTCGGATACGGTGCTCCAGTTGGTAGGCGGCGTCCGCTCGGGCATGGGCTACTGTGGAGCCGGGACGATTGCCGAACTTCAGGCTCGCGCCCGCTTCGTGCGTATCACCGGATCGAGTCTGCGCGAGAGCCACCCGCACGACATCCTCATCACCAAGGAAGCACCGAACTACAGCTTCCCGATAGTGGATCAGGACTAGCGTCGACAAGATGACCATGACTTCCGAAATCCCGACATACGAGTGCAGGAAGGTCGCAAACGGCAGCATCGCCGTAGACGGCGATCTCGGCGACTGGATCGGTGTCCCCGCCGTCGGCGATTTCACGCTCTCCGACGGCTCCGGTCTCGCCACGCGCCAGACGCGCGCCCGCATGTGCTGGGACGACGATAGCATCTATATCGCCTTTGACTGCGACGATCCGGATATCTGGGGCACCCTCTTAGAGCGAGACCAGCCGATCTACGAGGAGGAGGTCGTCGAGGCGTTTATTGACCCCGATTCCGACCTCGTTCGCTACTTCGAGTTTCAGACCAGTCCGCGCGGTACTCTCTTCGACGCCATCATTCACAACCCGACCGGCCTCCGCGTGAACATGACATGCGATACCTCCTGGGACTGCGAAGGATGGCGCGTGGCAGTCCGGGTGGACGGCACTCTCGACAACCGGAACGATGTGGACAGGGGGTGGACCGTCGAGTGGGCCATACCCTTTGCATCGCTCGGCGAGGCGCCGCACGTCCCCCCGGAAGACGGCGATGTCTGGCGCGTCAACTTCTACCGCATAGACCGCACCCCGGCCGACGAGTATGGCTGCTGGTCGCCGACCATGGAGATTCCCGCGAACTTCCATGTCCCGTCGAGATTTGGAAAGATAGTATTTCGTAAGTAGCCCGCAGTCCGGCTTGACCGAATCCCGCCTTCGGCCTATAATGTTCCAGGTCATTCCGGGGTCGTCCAACGGCAGGACACGGGCCTTTGGAGCCCGGTATCCAGGTTCGAATCCTGGCCCCGGAGCCAACCTCTACGTACTGGACAAGATCAGCACCGTCACCTCTCGCATGGAACTCGTGTCTGGCCGTCTTTCGGGTATCATGTCAGGCGCCCTCCCAGGCGCTTCCCGAAAAATCCCCTCGCGTCGCGAAAACGTGTGAAGGAATTCACATATTCCCCAGCGAATCACGGAATGGCGAACCTGTCCGTAGATGCTCCTCCGCTTGATGGGCGAGGGAAAGATAGCTGCTTCATCTGACCCGATGGACACAAGAGAAAACGCTTCACATACCCTCGGTTGACGAGTCTACGTTGAGATTCGGCGTTCGGCGCAAGGGAGGGCTTCATGAGTGTAGTTCTCACGACCTGCGGGTTCTGCAGTTGCGGATGTGGGGTCTATGTAGAGCAGAGTAACGGTCGCGTAGCAACCCTCTGTCCCAGCGGCAACCACCCGGTTGCGAATGGCAGACTCTGCGTGAAGGGGTGGAACGGTATCCCTGCCGTTCTCGGCACGAGTAGATTGCGCCTGCCCCTCAAGCGAACCGGCGATTCGTTGCAGCCCGTCTCATGGGATGAGGCCGTTTCTTTCACGGCGTCCGCCCTCAAACGCATCTCCTCGGACAGCGGTCCTCAGAGCGTCGGCGTCATCGGCTCCGCGAAGACCACCAATGAGGAATGCTACTCCCTCGTCAAGTTCGCGAGGAGCATCCTCGGTACCTCCAACATCGACGGCTCGTCTCGGCTGTACGATGCCTCGATCATCTCCGGGCTGGCCCCGGCCCTTGGAATCCCCGCCGCCCAGGTCGGACTCGACGCCGTGGCGCACGCCGGCTCGATGCTCATCGTCGGAGCCAATGTCACGGAGCAGGTTGCCCACGTCGGCTCGCGCATCGAGACCGCCGCCGCGGGAGGGTGCCGGGTAGTCGTCGTGGATTCGCGAACGACGCGCCTCGAACCGTACGCCGAGCAGTTCATCCGTCCGCGCGCCGGGACTGACCTCGTGTGGATTCGAGCGCTGCTCAAGACCATTATAGACTGCTCGTTGTACGTCGAGGACGCGCCCCGGATGCCGGGTTTCGAGGAGCTCAGGGTGTCGCTGAACGGCCTGTCGGTTGATGCGGCCGCCGGTACGTGTGGGCTGTCCGGTGACGATGTCAGGCGAACCGCGGACATCCTGGCCTCGGCTCCTCCATCCGTAGTCATGTTCGGCCTCGGGGTGCTTCAGCAGGCCCGGTCCACGCCGACTGTCGGCGCGCTCGCCGACGTGGCTCTTCTGCTGGGTGGGTACGTCCTGCCGCTAAGAGCTCAGAACAACGCGCAGGGTGCGTCCGATATGGGTCTGGCGCGCGAACTGCTCCCAGGATACGGCGATATCGGCGATGCGGAGGTGAGGGAGAAATGGGAATCCGCGTGGGCTTGTCGGCTCCCGGAGTCGCCGGGGATGTCCTCAGTAGATATGATCCGTGCCTGTGAGACGGGCGACCTCAAGGCGCTGCTGGTGTTCGGCGAGAACCTTGCGCTCTCCGCCCCTGACACCGAACGCACTCTGGCTGCCCTTGACAAGGTCGAGTTCCTCGCTGTCTGCGATCCGTATCTGACGGAGACCGCGCGGCTGGCGGACGTCGTATTCCCTGCGTGCTCCTTCCTTGAGAAGGACGGCACATTTACCAACATCGAGCGGCGCGTTCAGAGAGTCCGCAAGGTTATCGAACCGCTCGGGGAGTCCAGACCGGATCTGGAGATTCTCTCCAGTCTCGCCTCGGCGCTTGGAGGTAATCTGGAGAGCAGTTCGGGCAAGGTCATGGCGGAGATCGCGAAGAACGTGGACTGCTATGGGGGCGTGAACTATGAGATGCTGGAGCAAGGCTGGGGCGAGCCGTGGCCTCTCAACGCCGCGTCGCCCAAGTTGATCCCGGTCCCAGACGCCGAACCGACTTCTGGCCAGATGCAGGATCGTGAGTTTGTGCTGATCGCAAGTCGGGTCAACTACCACCACCGGACGGGTACGATGTCCGCTCACTCTTCGGTGCTCGCCCGCGAGTACCCGGAGTCCTACGTCGAACTGTGCGAAGCCGATGCCGAGAAACTTGGGCTCAGGCCTGGTGCGCCGGTGAGGGTCTCGACGGATTCGGCGTCGCTGGTGCGCACGCTCGTTATCAGTAATTCGGTGCCGGCGGGTCACGTCCACGTGCCGCACTTCTTCGGCGGCGACTCCCCAAATGCGTTCGCCGGTTACGAAGGCGATCCCATCTCCGGCGTGCCTGCATTCAAGGCGCGGCCGGTCAAGGTTGAGGCGGTCAAATGAGCGAAAGAGAACCTTCGATCCTCAAGAAGTCCGATGCCGTGATATTCTTCGCCGCGGTCGCCAAAGAAATGAGGCTCATCGCGCCGAGGCATCTCTTCGGCGGTGACTCGATGTTCGACGTTCTGGATTCGCCCAAGGACATCGTCTGGGACTACGGGCACGACATCCTGCCCCCGAAACGATTCCTGCTTCCCCCGTTCGAGGACATGTTTCGCTACCGGAATGGGACGCGGGTTGAGATCGAGCCTGCCGGGGAGCCTCCCAAACAGGCGATCGTCGGTATTCGTTCCTGCGATGTCTCGGCGGTCCGGTTCCAGGAGAAGTTCTTCGGCGGCGAGATCGTTGATCCGTGCTACAGGAAGCGGCTGGACAACACGACGCTCTTCAGCCTCGCCTGCAATACACCTCCCCGCGAGGAGTGTTTCTGCATCTGCTGCGACGCGGGCCCTACTCTTGAATCCGGCTTCGACGTGCAACTCACGGATCTCGGCGACCGCTTTTTGTATGAGATCGGATCCGACAAGGGAGAGCAGGCCACCGCACCGGGTGCCTATATGCTGGGCAAGGCCGAATCGCGCGATCTGGACGAGCGGGCGAGGCTCCTGCTCCAGGCGGACAGTCTTTTCAATACGACCGCCTACATCGCTAAGGCGGTCAACTACATATCTGCGGACGAAGTGCCGTCCGAGATCTGGGACTACCTCGGTTCGACGTGCTACAAGTGTGGCGCCTGCACGAACCTCTGCCCCGTGTGCACCTGCTACACGGTGGACGATGTGCGGCACGAAGACGGCTGGTATGCAAGGTGCAGATCCTGGGACTCCTGCCAGTATTCCGGGTTCACCCGCGAGGCGAGCGGGCACAACCCGCGGGCGACGTTCGGCAGCCGCGTTCAGCGTCGGTTCTACCACAAGGCCAGCTATCAATACATATCCCGGGATGGCCGGCACGGATGCGTCGGATGCGGCAGGTGCATCACCTCTTGCCTGACGAACCTTGGTCTGCCGGAGGTCGTCAAGCGCATCAGGCGCGCGATGCACGAGCATCTATTACCGAGCAGTGGGAAAGTCGAGGTGTAGTAAGTGGAACTCACCGCAGCTAAGCCGAGGAACATGTGGGGTGTGACCGACAATCCGAGCGGCGACCTGTACATCCCGATGGTCGCCGTAGTGAAGTCCATCCTGGACGAGACCCCAGACACAAAGACCTTCAGGCTCGCTTTCGAGGATCCGCAGTACGCGAAGTCGTTCTCGTGGGAGCCGGGACAGTTCGTCCAGGTCACTGTATTCGGCGCGGGCGAGGCCCCGATCGGGTTCGCCTCGAGCCCGCTTGAGAAGGAGTTCTTCGAGCTGACGGTCGTGGAGCGCGGTGCTGTCACCCGTGCGATGCACTCACTTCGCGAGGACGACAAGGTCGGCATCCGAGGACCGCTCGGCAACTGCTGGCCGCTCGAGGAGATGAAGGGCAGAGACGTCCTGATCGTCAGCGGCGGCTGCGGCCTCGCCCCGCTTAGGCCTGCGATACTGAAAATCCTGGCCGACCGCAGTGAGTATGGCGACGTGTGGCTGCTCTACGGAGCGCGCACTCCCGCCGACCGCGACTTCAAGTACGACTTGGAGGCGTGGGCTCAAAGAGATGACCTGCATCTGATGGAGACGGTTGACATCGCCGACGAGCACTGGACGGGCCATGTCGGGGTGGTGACCACCCTCTTCGACCAACTCGAGCTCGATGCCCCGAACGCCGTCGCCCTGACATGCGGTCCGCCGATAATGATCAAGTTCGTGACCCTCGGGCTTCTCAAGAAGGGCTTCTCCGAGGACCGGGTAGTGACCAGCTTGGAGCGGTACATGAAGTGCGGGGTCGGCAAGTGCGGCCATTGTTGCGTGAATCACGTTTATCTCTGCACTGAGGGGCCGGTATTCACCTACAGGCAGATGCGCGCCCTGCCGGAACTGGGGATCTGAGCCGATGCTGAGAGACGATCTGCGGAGGATGATGAAGGGGCGAGTCGTCGTCGTGGGAGTCGGAGATTCCAGGCGGGGTGATGACGGCGTCGGTCCGATGATGGCCCGGTTGCTTGCCGAGGCGGGTGTCGAGGATGTGATTGACGGCGGCCCGTCGCCCGAGATCGAAACCTGGAGGGTGCGGGAATCCAAGCCGGACAGCGTGCTCTTCATAGATGCGGCCGATGTCGGCGGAGAGCCGGGAGAGGCGGCTCTGCTTCTGCCCTCGGACCTGCGAGCGACAGGGTTCGACACGCACCGTGCGCCGCTGAAGCTGACGATGGAGTATCTGGAGAACGAACTCGGCTGCGAGTGCTGTCTGCTGGCGGTCCAGCCGCATGACGTGCGCGAAGGCGCTTCAATGTGCGCGGAGGTGGAGCACTCGGCGGGCAACCTTGCGGGCATCCTGGTCTCGTGTCTGAATGCAGGTGTTCGAGCAAGTCGCGGTGAGGCAGGGGTCGAGATTCTCCCCCGGCCCGGGTACGGCACTTCATCTCCTGATTGGAGAGCAAGCTAATGGAACGCCACGGTTTTCTGATGGATTTGGCCACGCATTTTCCTGATGTCATGCAGGATGTAGATGAGCATGTCAAGGATCAGTACGTGCTGACCATCCCCCGGGACGAACTGCCGATAGTGGTCAGGCGGGCGGTGAACCAGCTCGGAGCGCGGTTCGTGATCAGCGTCGGCACCGATATGCGCCCGCGGGGCGGCGCCTTCAGGGTTTCGTACATCCTCTCCTTCGACAAGGACAAGACGTTCCTGATCCTGCAGTCCGAGATACCTGAGAACGACCTCAAGGTTCCTTCCATCACGCCGCAGGTGCCGGCGGCCGACTGGTCAGAGCGGGAGGCGTATGACATGCTCGGGATCGTGCCCGAGAACCACCCGGACCCGCGCAGGCTCATCCTTCCGGACGACTTCCCCGAAGGCATCCATCCACTGCGGCGGGAGTTCGGCTACAACGACCGCTTCCCGTCAGAGCCTGGGAACGCTCCCCCCAGAAAGGAGGCCCCAGAAGGGACGACCGTCGTTCCTCTCGGCCCATTCTACCCGACGCTGGAGGAGCCCGCTTACTTCCGGCTCTTCCTCGACGGCGAGCGGGTCATCGGTTCGGACTACCGAGGGTTCTACAACCACCGCGCCGTCGAGAAGCTTGGCGACAGCGAGTTGAACTACAACCAGGTGCCGTTTGTCGCCCAGCAGATATGCGGGATATGCGGGCAGGTTCACTCGTGTGCCTACTGCCAGGCCGTCGAGGACGCCGCCGGCATTGACGTGCCGATGAGGGCCAAGTATATCCGCTCGATACTCCTCGAACTCGAACGGCTGCACAGCCACCTGCTCTGGGTCGGGCTTGCCGGACACATCATCGGGTTCGACACCATACTGATGCAGGCCTGGCGCATCCGAGAGCCGGTCATGTGGCTCATGGAGCGCGTCACCGGCAATCGCAAGCACTACTCGTCGAATCTCGTCGGCGGGGTGCGATTCGACATTGACGCCGATGCGGCGGACGATGCCAGGCGCGTGCTCGACAAGGTGGAGCAGGAGTTCAAGGCCGTTGTGGATGCCGTAGTCATTGACACCACGATACTGGCTAGATTGAAGGGTGTTGGAATCCTCACCGAGGAGGAGGCCCGCAGTCTTGCCGTAGTCGGACCGGTTGCGCGTGGCTCTAACATACCTATTGATGCGCGCCTGGACCACCCGTACGCCGCCTACGCCGAACTCGGCGTTCAGATTCAGGTGCAGGACGGGTGCGATATCTGGGCGCGCACTCTCGTGAGAGTTTTCGAAATATTTGAGTCCATCCGGCTTGTGCGGAAGGCGCTCGACGACATGCCCGCCGGACCTCTCATGGCCGAGATTGACCTTAGCCCGCCTTATGGCAAGGTAGGCCTCTGCTCAGTCGAAGCCGGTCGGGGCGAGGCTCACCATTACGTCCTCACGGGTGACGAGAACCGCCCGTATCGCTGGCGCGTCAGGGCGCCGACGTTCCAGAACCTGCAGGCGGTCGGTTGCATGATCAAGGGCGAGCAGCTCGCCGACGTTCCGATCGGCATCGGCAGCTACGATCCGTGCTTCTCCTGCACCGAGAGGGTGGAGGCGCTCGACGTGAACACCGGCGGCATCAGGATCTACTCCAGGGAAGAGCTCGAGGAGATGTCTAGGCGCGGTGGGCCCTGAAGGAAGTAGGCTCATATGTTCAAAGCGAAGCTCAAGGAAGCAGTGATATGTTTCGGCGCGGGCCGCGTGACTCTCAAGTATCCGTTCGAGCCGGCTGCCGCCCCGCCGAAGTTTCGTGGCAAGATCGAGTTCGATGCCCGCAAGTGCATCGGATGTGGCGGCTGTGCGAATGTCTGCCCTCCGAGGTGCATCGTCATCGAGGACATCGGCGAGGTCTCCAGACTCGCGTTCCATCTCGACAGGTGCATCCAGTGCGCGAGGTGCTATGAGGTCTGCCCGGAGCAGGCCATCTGGCCGACCCAGCAGTTCGAGACCGCGACGCCCGACAAGTCGGACCTCGAGTCCGAGATGACTCTGTGGATGTCGAGTTGTCAGCGGTGCGGCAGGTGTTTCGAGATTGACAATGCGATAGACAAGTTCCACAGCAAGCGGTGGCGCGGACGCGGGCCGGGCGCGGAAAACGAGCGTGGCACGTTCCCGCTCAAGCCGCCGCTTGACTTCATTCCGGCCGGGCCGCTCGTGCGGGGTGAGGAGGACGGCTCATGATCGGCGGGTTCTGCAAAAGGATGTTTCCCAAGTCGCTCTGGCTCTTTCACACGAACTGCGGATCGTGCAACGGATGCGACATCGAGGTGATAGACGTGCTCACGCCGTACTACGATGTCGAGCGTTTCGGAATGAAGCTGATCGGAAGCCCGAGGCACGCCGATGCTCTTGTCGTCGCTGGTGGCGTCAGCAGGCAGGTCGCTCCCGCGCTCAGGCGGCTCTATGAGGCGACCCCAGATCCCAAGGTCGTCATCGCCGTCGGGGCGTGCGCCGTCGGAGGCAACATCTGGTTCGACACGTACAACATCCTCGGCGGCGTCGATACGGTTATCCCGGTGAACGTGTACATCCCGGGGTGCCCTCCGAGGCCGGAAGCCATCGTGTACGGCGCGGCGCTGGCCCTCGGCCTCGTTCCCAAGAAGGTCGAGCCGCGTCACGAGGCGCATCTGCCTCCGGGCTTCGATCTCGAGGAGCACATGAGGGTCTGGCAGGACCGGCCTGTCATGACGCGCGGTTGACGTTTCGCAAGGACGAGGCTTCGTCCGAACCGCACTCCGGGCCGAGAGAAGGAAGAAGCGGATATGCAACCTTTGGCAATCGCTGTGGTGGCTGTTCCATTTCTGGGAGCGCTGGTCGGCATCGCCGTCAGGGACCGCGGGGCGAAATACGCGGCTGCGGTCTTCTCGCTGGTCGCCGCGGTTTCGGCGGTGGTGCTGGCGTGGCGGTTGCCGGTCGAGACCCGTCTGTTCGGGGCTATGCCCTGGCTCGGTGAAGGCGCATCGAAGGGCCTGTTCGGCTATCAGCTCGATCCTCTAGCGCTGGTCATGCTGGTCGCGTCCACTGTGATCGGCGTAGCCATCGTCGTGTACTCCGGTGGGTACCTGTCTCCCGGAAACCGCGATCACGCGGTCCACGGCGGCCAGGCGCGGTACTACTTCTGGCTGATGCTCTTCATCGGTTCGATGGCGGGGATCGCGGTTTCGCCGACGCTCCTGCAGCTTCTGATCTTCTGGGAGATGACTACGCTCTGTTCGTGGGCGCTGATCTCGTTCTATGACAACGAGGAGAGCCTGAAGGCGGGATTGAAGGCGCTCATATTCACATCCTTTGGAGGATTGTTCTTCATCGGCGGGCTCGTCTGGGTCTTCGGTGCGACCGGCTCGATGGGGTTCGACGCGCTCGGGCTGATGATGCCCCAGGTGCGTGCCGGGGCGTTCGCGTTGTTCATGATCGCGGCATGGTCGAAGAGCGCGCAGATACCTTTTCACACCTGGCTGCCGGATGCGATGGCCGCTCCGACGCCCATCAGCGCGTACCTGCATGCCGCCGCGATGGTCAAGGCGGGGGTCTTTCTGATCGCCAGGCTTCTTTCGGCGGGATGGGACCTTCCGGCCGGCATGGGATTGGTTCTCTCGATAGGCGCGCTCATCACGATGTTCGCGGCGCTCTACCTGTACTTCTTCCAGGACGATCTCAAGCGGTTGCTCGCTTACTCTACGATCGCTCAGCTTGCATATATCCTGCTCGGGCTAGGCATCGGGGCCCTCGGGGCCTCGATAGCGTATCGGGGCGCGGTGCTCCACATATTCATGCATGCCTTCGCCAAGACGACGCTGTTTCTGACCGTCGGTACGGTCGCCTACGCGACAGGGACACGGAGCATATCGAAGCTCTCCGGCCTCGCGTCCAGGATGCCTCTCGCAACTCTCGCTTTCTTCGTCGGAGCATTCGCGCTGACCGGCATACCCCCCTTGGCCTGTTTCTGGAGCAAGATGTATGTCCTTGCGGGCGCTCTTCAGGTGCCGGGAGCGTTCGGCCCGATCGCCCTGACGCTCGTGTTGATCGAAAGCCTGATCTCGTTCGGATGGTTCCTCTGGATCGGCCAGCAGGTCTTTTTCGGCAGATCGAAAGAGGCGGTGGTGGCTGTCACCCACGAGGCAGAGGCCGAATCGGAGCTTCATGCCTCCGCAGCCATGAACTGGGTGCTCGCGACTATGGTCCTGCTGACACTGCTCGCCCCGTTCGCCGGGATGCCGATGGTGGCCAGGCTCGTTGGCGTGCCGTGATGACCGTGGCGAGTTCCTGTGTCGGGACAGGAGGTCAACTCCTGACCCAACATTGGGGCTTGATGAGGTGGACGTATGATATACACTAACGTCGGACTAGCGTTCCTTGTCCTTTTGGCGGGTTCGCTGGCGGTCGGCTCAGCCCGCTCGTGGAGGTCCGGCGGGTGGGTGGCGGCGGCGTTCGTCGCCACCGCGACGATTCTCGCCTGGGCTGATGGCTTGAAGGTGCTTGTGAATGGGCGCGCGGTCGAGGGCTTCGTGTTCGCTCTACCCGGTTTCGGCAGCCAACTGGCGGTTATGCTCGATCCTCTCGGCGCCGGCTTCCTGATGGTCATTACCGCCGTGTCGCTGATCGCGACCATCTACTCCGTCGGTTACATGGGGTTCTACAAGAAGGAGAGTCCGCGCAGGTTCTACTCGCTGCTCCAACTCTTCATCGCGGGGATGATCGGTGTCGTCGCCGTCGCGGACTGGCTCTTCTTCATTGTTCTATGGGAACTGATGACCCTCGCCTCGTATTTTCTGGTGACGTTCGAGCGCTCGGACCCGCGAGCGGTTCGGGCGGGGTTCAAGTACTTCATCATGACGCATGTCGCCACCGCAGGATTGCTCGTTTCCGCGATTGTTCTCTGGAGCGGGACCGGGTCGTGGTCGTTCCAGGCGCACGGCGAAGGTCTCGGAGCGCTGTCGGTGGCGATGCGCGGCTTCCTCCTCGCGCTGTACCTGATCGCGTTTTCCACGAAGGCAGGCATCTTCCCAATGGGCGACTGGCTGCCGGATGCTCACCCCGCGGCGCCGTCGGGAGTCTCCGCGATTCTCTCCGGCGTGATGATCAAGCTGGGCGCATACGGAGTCATCCGCGTGTTCTGGGACGTGCTGCCCGGAGTCGGAACCGCGTCCGAACTGACGACCTGGGGTTTGGTGATCGTCTTCCTGGGTACCCTCTCGGCGTTCGTGGGAGGCGTCACCGCGATGAAGGAGAACGATGCAAAACGGCTTCTTGCATTCTCCAGCATCAGCCAGATGGGCTATATCTTCCTTGCGCTCGGAATCGCGGTTGCATTCTCGGTAACGCCGGGCATGTCGCTCCTCGTCATGCTGGCCCTTCTGGCGGCCGGTTTCCACATCCTGAACGATGCGATCTACAAGTCCCTGCTTTTCATGAACGCCGGCTCGATCCTGTACTCTACCGGCACGCGCGACATCAACAAGGTTGGTGGGCTGGCGGTGGTGATGCCGGCTGCGGCGGCGGCCGGACTCGTGGGCGTCGCGAGCCTGTCGGGCCTTCCCCCCATGAACGGATTCGCATCCAAGTGGCTGATCTACCAGGCATCCATTTCCGGAGGGATCAATCTGTCACCTCTGATCGTCGCGGCGGTGGTCGCGTTCTTCGTAGGGTTGAGCACGTTGGCCTATTCGCTCAAGTATTTCAACATTGCATTCCTGGGGAAACCCGCCGCGTCCTCGGGGAAGGCGGTGCCCATACCCCTCACGATGACGTTCGCGCAGGTCGTGCCCGCGCTGGCCTGCATACTGATCGGTCTCCTGCCGTTCAGGGCGATCGGTGCTGTCTCCTCCGCGATGAGCGTCCCGTCCGCAGACATGTTTGGAATCGGCAGAGTCGGCGGTCTGATGACGGTGGCCTCGGGCGGGGCGGTGTCCGCGATATGGAGCCCGATCGTGCTGTTTGGTCTGTTTCTGATCTTCTTCGTGCTGGCCGAGGTGCTCCGAGCTTCCGGCCGCGCGTCTATGCGGGTCGTATCGAGCTGGTACGGCGGCGAGGAGCACCTTGACGACGAGGTACGCTTCAGGGCGAAAGGGTTCTACTCGCCGTTCAATGAGGCCTTCGCTCATGTCTACCCGCGCCTGGCGATCCCGCGCCTACCAAGCCTCGGGCGGATTCGGGCCGCGCTCGATCTCGACAAGTGGCTGTATGGCCCGGCGCTCCGCGGGAGCGGAAGGTTCGTGGACAAGGTCAGCCGCTCACACATTGGCGTGCCGCAGATATACATGATATGGCAGGTCGCGGGGATGATAGTCGTTGTGGCGCTGCTGTTTGCGCTCGTGAAGTAGTTCGGAGGATGCCATGTCCGTTCAAGTACTGGTGATAAACGGCGCGATAGCCCTGCTGGCCGCCCCAATGCTCGATGGAGTGGCCCGGAAGGTTAGGGCCGTCATCCATTCGCGCAAGGGGCCGCCGATCGTCCAGCCTTACATTGACATCTTCAAGCTGCTTGGGAAGGAAGACCTCCGCTGTACGCCGAGCCTGGTGTTCAGGTACGCTCCCGCCGCGGCTCTGGCGGCGTTTCTCGTGGCGGCCGTACTCACGCCGATGGGTGTGGGTGCCGATGCGGCTCCGGGCGACATGGTCACCTGGATATACTTCCTGACGCTGGGTGCGGCGGCGGTCATCCTCATGGCGGCGGCTTCCGGCAACCCGTTCGCCCAGACAGGGGCGGCCCGCGAGATCATGATGCTCCTCTCGGTCGAGCCGATCGTCGTGGCTGCGCTCATCACCGCCGCAGTAAAGAGCGGCTCGATGCGCCTTGGGGAGATGGCTGCCTGGAACTCGGCCAACGGTCCTTCGCTCTCCATGGCGGGCGCAGGAGTGGCGCTGTTCCTCGCGCTCCAAGCGACGATGGGCCGGCTTCCCTTCGACATCGCCGAAGCCGAGAGCGAGATCGTGGATGGTCCGATGGTGGAGGTAAGCGGTCCGAATCTCGCGCTCATGAAGATCGCTCTCCTCGTACGCCAGCTCGTGTATGCGTTCATCCTGGTGCAGTTGTTTGTCCCTTGGCCCGCAGTCGCTGTCTGGCCTCTTGCGGTTCTGATTGCTCTGCTGAAGGTAATCGTACTGTTCGTCCTCGCTGCAGTCGTCGAGGCGGTGAGCCCAAGGCTTCGCATTGACCACGCGATGACCTACATGAGCAGAGTCCTGTTTGTGGCGCTGGCGGCCCTCGCCTTCGCCGCGATCGGAGTGTGAGCGTATGGTTAATCCTGATCTTGTTCATGCACTCAGTCTGATAATGATCTTCACGAGCTTCGCCGCCGTGGAGGCAAGGAACCTCCGTCACGCGACGATCGCCTACCTCTTCCAGGCGCTGCTGATCTGCGGGCTGCTGACCGCGTACTCGCCGCTTAACACCGCTCTGCTCTATTGGGCGGCGACGGCTCTCGTTACAAAGGCGGTACTCGTCCCGTGGTTCCTCTGGCGCGCGACTGCCGGGGCGGAGCAGGAGACGAAGCCCATCATCGGATTCGGTGTGTCGGCGGTCCTACTGATAGCTCTGCTCGCGGTGATGTACAAGCTGACCCATATGCACGCCGGGGTATTCATCGGCGTCGGCGGGGAGTTGGGTGAGATCGCGCAGACGAACCTTGCCGTTGCGTTCACCGTCTTCATCCTCGGAATCTACGCGATACTCACCAGGCGCGATGCGATCAAGACGGTAATCGGCCTGTGCTTGCTGGAGAACGGTGTGCATCTGAGCTTGGTCAGTCTCGCTCCGACGATGGAGGAGACTGCCCTGGCCGGCATTGCGACCGAGGTTGTCGTGACCGTCTACCTGCTGCTCTACATCATCGGCGGCATCAGGGAGAAGTTCGGCTCGACGGACACCCATCAGCTTTCCGAACTGCACTGGTAGCCGCTGGACGGGTCGTCTCGTCATAGAGAGGTGTGCGATATGCCTGCTGAAACAGCATCGAACCTGCCTGTCTGGCTGCTGGCGCTTCCGTTGGCGGCCGGAGTCCTTATACTCGCGCTCGGGCGGTTCTCCTCGGCGCTCCGGGAGGCGCTGGCACTGATCGGCTCGTCCGCTGCGCTGGTCGTCGCGTTGCTGATCGGGAGCCGGGTCCTGAACGGTGGGGTGCTGACTGCAGTCAACAGCCAGTTGTACGCCGATGCTTTGAGCGCCCTGCTGGTCGTGCTCGTCTCGGGCATAGGCTTCATCGCCGTGCTCTACTCCATGAAGTATATGCGCCACCAGGTGCAGGAGGGCGGACTTCCTCACACCACGACTGTTGGGCGGTTGAGTGCCTATTACGGCTGGATGATGCTCTTCATCGGTACGATGCTCTGGGCGTGTGTCTCCAACAACATCATCATGCTCTACGTGGCCGTAGAGGCAAGCACGATCGCGAGTGGACTGCTAGTCGCGTTCTATTGGGACAAGCGGTCGCTCGAGGCGGGCTACAAGTACCTTATGCTGCTGACCGTCGGCATCACGTTCTCCCTCTTCGGCTGTGTGCTGGTCTATGCGACGGGCGCGGGCCTGCTCGATGGTCACCGCGCCCTGATGCTCTCGCAGTTGAAACTGGCGGCCAGCTCCTTCCCGAGAGCTACGGTTGTACTTGCCTCGGCGTTCCTGATCGTGGGATTCGGGACGAAAGCGGGGGTTGCGCCTTTCCACCCGTGGTTGCCGGACGCCCATGCTGAAGCTCCGACCCCCGTCTCGGCACTGCTGTCGGGAGTGATGCTAAAGGTGGCGATATACGCCCTGGTCCGCACTGTAACGCTCTTCTACCCCGCGTTTCCTCCGATCGCTTCATTCCTGCTCGCGCTGGGCGTGTTCACCCTCGTGATCGGCGACCTGATGGCGCTCGCGCAGGACGATCTCAAGCGTATGCTTGCCTACTCATCGGTGAGCCAGATCGGCTACGTGCTGATGGGGTTTGGCGTCGGTACGTACCTAGGCATCTACGCCGGGTTGTTCCACATGCTGAACCACGCGATCGCAAAGGCCCTGCTCTTCCTCTCGGCGGGTTCGGTGATCTACGCGACGGGAGCACGCAGGATATCCGAACTCGGCGGTGTGGCGAAGAAGATGCCGATCACCGGGTTCTGCTTCCTTGTCGGCGCGCTGGCGGTGTCGGGGATTCCTCCGTTCAACGGGTTCCAGAGCAAGCTGGCTCTCTTTGTCTCCGGCACCGATATCCACGCTTGGTGGGCCGTCATAATCGGGATCGCCGCCAGCCTGGTGACGCTGGTCGTCCTCGCCAAGGCGGCGAAATCGGTCTTCTGGGGCGGTGAGAGCGCGGCGGTCTCGGCGGCCTCCGTTCGTGAATCCCCGCTGTCCGTGACTGTCTCGATGGTCGTACTCGCGCTGCTCTGCCTCCTGATAGGGGTATATCCTCGCGCTGTCTATCAACCTCTCAAGGCCGCGGCCGAGGTAGTGCAGAGCGTCGGCTCCAGGCAGCCCGCCATGACCGCGACTATGCATGGTGGATCGGGAGCTGTGCCCTGATGCACGAACTGACCGCAACGAAGAGCATTCTGGATATCGCTGTGGCGGAGGCCGGGCGAGTCGGCGCGCGCAGAGTCACGAGAATCTGCATCAAGTCCGGTGAGTGGTCCACATTCGACCCGGATTCCATCGCGTTCTACTTCGGTATCGTGTCGCGCGGCACGGCGGCCGAAGGCGCCAGGCTAGACGTGCAGATGCTTCCGGTCAGGTACCTCTGCGCCGAGTGTGAGATAGAGTATGAACCTCTCGACGGTCAGTTCGCATGCCCTCAGTGCCAGGCGGGCAAAGGAAAGCTCGTCGGCGGAAGAGAATTCTACGTTGATTCCATTGAGGTAGAGCATGCGGATACCGTTGGCGCGCCGAGTACTTGACGAGAACGATCGGTCCGCCGAAGCGCTTCGGAAGCGTTTCGCCGACGCGGGGCTGCTCGTCGTCAACCTCATGGGGTCGCCGGGAGCGGGCAAGACCAGTCTGGTCGAGGAGACGATTCGGCGCGTGGCCGGTCGGTTCAGGGTCGGCGTCCTCGAGGGTGATATCGCCACCTCTCTCGATGCAGACCGCATCTCACGGCTCGGCGCTCCGGTGGTTCAGATCAACACGGGCGGCGCGTGTCACCTCGATGCCCGCATGATCGGCAAGGCGCTGGAGTGCCTTGACGTCTCGTCCCTCGACGTACTGCTCATCGAGAACGTTGGGAATCTCGTATGTCCCGCGCAGTTCGATCTCGGAGAGACGGTGCGGGCCGTCGTCTGCAGTCTTCCCGAGGGTGACGACAAGGTCGCCAAGTATCCGGGGACGTTCAGCCTCGCGGACAGTGTCGTGCTGAATAAGCTCGACCTCGCGGAGTACCTGGAGTTCGATCTGGCGCTCTTCAGGCGAACCCTCGCGGAAGTCAACGCCGACGCGGAACTGATCGAAGTCTCATGCTCGACCGGCGCGGGTTGCGGGAAGTGGCTGGAATGGCTGGAGTCGAAACTGAGTCACGGGCAAGCCGGAGATTGCGGATAACCGTAGCGGGTACCGTTCAGGGCGTCGGCTTTCGTCCTTTTGTATACCGCCTCGCCGGACAGCACGGGCTCTCCGGCTGGGTCAGGAACGTCGCCGATGGCGTGCTGATCGAGGTGGAGGGCGACGAAAGCGCGCTTCGCATTTTTGCCGAGGTCTTGCGAACTGACGCCCCGACGCTCGCGTCCGTATCCGACTCGACGGTCGTGACGATTCCCGCCGAGGGTGGCACAGGCTTCGCGATCCGTGAGAGCATCGAAGGCGCCGATATTCGCCCGATAGTCCCTCCCGACATCGCTACCTGCCCCGACTGCCTCTCGGACATGACATCGCCTGCAAACCGTCGGTACGCGTATCCGTTCACGAACTGCACTAACTGCGGCCCGCGTTTCACGATCATCGAGCGCATCCCCTACGACCGCGCGGGCACCACGATGTCGGGCTTCCGGATGTGTCCGGACTGCGAGACGGAGTATCGCGACCCGCTCGACCGCCGGTTTCACGCCCAGCCGAACGCGTGTCCCGTCTGCGGACCGCATCTGATCCTGGATGGCGTGAGGTCAGCCGAAGACAGGGAAGTCGTCGCACAAGCTGCCGACCTGCTCCTTGCGGGGAGCGTTCTGGCGATCAAGGGCCTGGGGGGATTCCATCTCGCCTGCGACGCCCGCAGTGACGAGGCCGTGAGCGCGCTTCGGACTCGAAAGGGTCGCGTCGGCAAGCCGTTCGCGCTGATGTGCCTTGATCATATTGAAGCGCGAAGAATCTGCGTGGTTGACGCGCCATCGGAGGCGCTCCTGCTTTCCCCCGAGCGGCCGATTGTCCTTATGCCCGCCCGACACGGAAACGGGATATCCCATTTCGTTGTGGAAGGCAGCTCCGACCTCGGCGTCATGCTCCCGTACACCCCCTTGCATCACCTGCTTCTCTCGGCTGGCCCGCCGACGCTCGTGATGACGAGCGGCAACCTCTCCGAGGAGCCGATCGCCCACGAGGATTGCGATGCCGCGCGGCGGCTGAGGCACATAGCCGATCACATCCTCGCCCACGACAGGCCGATCCACGTCCCCTGTGACGACTCCGTGATGAGGGTGTTCGAGGACGCGCCGATGCCCATCCGCCGCGCGAGAGGCTTCGTGCCTAGGCCGATCGATCTCGGAGTCGAGATGCCGCAGATCCTTGCGTGCGGCGGCGACCTCAAGAGCACCTTCTGCCTGACGAAGGGCAGTCTCGCGGTGCTCAGTCAGCACCTGGGCGATCTGGAGAATGCGCCGACCCTTGACCATTACGAGCGGATGGTCGCCCACTTCCGCCGGTTCTTCGATTGTGAGCCTGAGGTTGTCGCGCACGATCTTCATCCCGACTACCACTCGACCCGGTATGCGGAGTCCTCGGGGATCGCCCGGCAGATTGCCGTTCAGCACCATCACGCGCACATCGCAAGTTGCATGGCTGAGAACGGTCTCGAAGGCCCGGTGATCGGGGTCGCGTTCGACGGTACTGGATACGGCGCGGACGGCCGAATCTGGGGCGGGGAGTTCCTTGTCGCCGACAGCCGCGACTTCCGGCGCGCGGCGCACCTGCAATATGTCCCGCTTCCGGGTGGCGATGCGGCGGTCCGCAGGCCGGGAAGGATGGCTCTGTCCTATCTGCTAAGGGCCTGCGGCCCGGATGTGGCTGTGCAACTGCTGACCCCCGAGGAGGTCCGGGTGGTCGCGGCGCAGATCGAGCGTGGGGTCAACTGCCCGCTCACCTCCAGCATGGGACGGCTGTTCGATGCCGTGTCGGCGCTGCTCGGCGTGTGCAGAGAGGTCACCTACGAGGGGCAGGCCGCTATGGAACTCAAAGCCGCCGCCTCCGGCCCGAGCGAGGGTGTATATCGTTACGACCTGTCCCGTGATGGCGGGCCGATCCGAGTTGACGTTCGGCCGATGATCCGCGAGATCGTCGAGGAGGTTGCTCGCGGAAAGCAAGTGGCGGGCATCTCCGCGAAGTTCCACTCGACGATCGCCGACATGACCGTACGGGTATGCTCCGCCCTGCGCGATCAGACCGGCTTGAGCCGGGTCGCCATGAGCGGCGGCGTGTTTCAGAACGTGCTGCTCCTCGGCATGGTCGCGGAGCGGCTTCGAAAACGAGGATTCGAGGTCTTGATCCACAGGCTCGTCCCCTGCAACGACGGCGGGCTCTCGCTCGGACAGGCGGTCGTGGCCGCCGGGAGGTGCATGCGCTGATGTGTCTGGCAGTCCCGATGAAGGTCGTAGGGATCGAGGATAACACGGCCCGCGTTGAGCAGGACGGCGTGTCCAGGAACGTTCGCGTTGATCTCCTGGGAGGCGTCGTGGTCGGCGAATACGTCCTCGTCCACGCCGGGATTGCCATCGAGCGCGTCCGGCCCGAGGAAGCCGAGGAGACGCTTCGACTCATGAGGACACTCGGCGATGAAGTACGTTGAGGAGTTCCGCGATCCGGACACGGCCCTGCGCCTCGCTGATGCTATCCGTCGCGCGCTTCCTCGCCCGATGCGGCTCATGGAGGTCTGCGGCACGCATACGATGGCGATCGCACGGTCCGGCATCAGGCGGCTTCTCCCCGACTCCCTGCGGCTCGTGTCCGGCCCGGGCTGTCCCGTCTGCGTCACTTCCCAGACCGAGATTGACCGCTTCATCGAGATGGGCCGGTCGCCTGATACCATCCTCGCCACGTTCGGAGACATGATTCGCGTCCCGGGAAGCCGCGTCTCCCTGGAGCAAGTTCGGGCGATGGGTGCCGACGTGAGGGTGGTCTACTCGCCGCTCGACGCGGTCACCGTCGCGTCTGAAAATCCGGATCGGCGCGTCTTGTTTTTCGGCATCGGATTCGAGACTACCGCGCCCGCGGTCGCTCTCTCGATTCTGGAGGCGGACAAGGCGGGACTAGACAACTACCTCGTGCTCGCGGCTCACAAGACGATCCCTCAGGCGATGTCGGCGCTGTCGTCCGACCCGGAGGTCGCCGTTGACGGTTTCATCTGCCCCGGCCACGTGACCTCGGTCATCGGCAGTCGCGCGTATGAGCCAATCGCTAGTAAGTGCGGCATCCCCTGCGTCGTCGCGGGCTTCGAGCCGCTCGACATTCTGCAGGCCGTCTTGATGCTTGTCCGGCAGGCGGCGGAAGGTCGCTCCGAGGTCGAGGTTCAGTACTCGCGGGCTGTGAGCGGGGGTGGCAATCCGGCGGCGTTGCGGTGCATCCGAGAGGTCTTCCGTCCGTGCGACGCCGAGTGGCGCGGGCTGGGTGTGATCCCCGGGAGCGGTCTCCGCCTGCGTTCCGAGTTCGCCGCATACGATGCCTCGCGGTCGGGAGTGCAACTCCCGGCTGATCGGCAGGTCGGGAGCGGTGAGTGCGAGTGCGGCGCGATCCTCAAGGGTCTCAAGTCGCCTCGCGAATGCGCGGCGTTCGGAAAGCCGTGTAGGCCGGAGCGTCCCCTCGGGCCTTGCATGGTATCGAGCGAGGGGGCCTGCGCCGCCGAGTACAGGTACTCCGATGTCGAGGTGACGCCGTGAGTGCCGATGTGATCCTGCTCGCGCACGGGGCGGGCGGGCGAAAGAGCGCCGACCTGATACGCGATCTGTTCCTGCGCCATTTCGGCAATCCCGCGCTCGACCTGATGGGCGACTCGGCGGTCATCGAGTTTCCGGGCCGAGTTCTGGCCTTCACCACCGACTCTTTCGTCGTGGACCCGCTCTTCTTCCCGGGCGGCGACATCGGGAGGCTCGCAGTCTGCGGCACCGTGAACGATCTGGCGGCATCGGGCGCGCGACCGATCGCACTCAGCGCGGCATTCATTCTTGAGGAGGGGCTCGAGATATCCGTCCTTGAGCGGGTGGTGGGATCCATGGCCGATGCCGCGGCCGAAGCTGGCGTCTCAATCGTCGCCGGCGATACCAAGGTCGTGCCCAGGGGATCGGCCGATCGCGTGTTCGTGACCACTTCGGGTGTCGGAGCGCTTCCCGAGGGGCCTCATCCCTCGCCGGAGAAGGCGAAGCTAGGCGATGCGGTGATCGTCAGCGGGACGATCGGCGATCACGGCATGGCGGTTATGACCTGCCGCGAGGGGATCAGGCTCGATTCCGAGATCGCAAGCGACTGCGCGCCGCTGGGCGTGCTCGTCGCCTCGATGGTGGACGCCTGCCCGGAGATTCACTGTCTGCGCGACCCGACAAGGGGTGGGTTGGCCGCGTCGCTGAGCGAGATCGCGGCGCAGTCGGGCGTGTGCATCGAGATAGACGAGCCGGCGATCCCGGTGGACGACGGTGTCCGCGTTGCGTGCGAACTCCTAGGTATTGACCCGCTTCATGTGGCGAACGAGGGAAAGATGCTGGCGGTCGTGCCGGCCCTGAGCGCGGAGAAGGTACTGGAGGCGATGCGCCGTCATCCGTACGGTGAGCGCGCCTGCATCATCGGGCGCGTGCTTGGATCTCCGCCGCGCAGGGTGCATCTGCGGACCGCCCTGGGCGTCGCGCGGATTCTCGACATGCCCTCAGGCGATCTCCTGCCAAGGATATGCTGATCGCCGAGCTTGGACGGCCTTCCATTCAGGGTGCTATACTGGCGTTCGGGCGGGAGCGACATAGGGACTAAGTCCCCGGGGGTAACGCATGACAATCGCAAGACCGATGCTGAACATGACCGTGGAGGAGATCAGAGAAGGGCTCGAACAGACCCGGACGGTGGTTCTGCCCGTCGGGATATGCGAGCAGCATGGCTACCACCTCCCGGTCAGTGTTGACCTCCACAATGCCTCCGAGATCGCGCACAGGACCTCGGAGAAGACCGGGTGCTTCGTCGCGCCGCCGCTGCCGTATAACTTCTCGGGCGGGATGCTGCCCGGCACGATCAACATCAGCCCGCAGGTCTTTGGTATTCTCCTGATGGATATCCTTCAGAGCCTCACCTTGCAGGGCTTCAGACAACTGATCATCCTGCTGGGCCACGGCGGATCGGAGAGCGTCGCCGCCGCCAAGGATGCCGCAGAACAGTTCCAGCGTCTTCGCCCGGAGATGCCCGGCGTAACGGTGTCGGTCGTGCCGTTCTGGGAACTCTCGCCGACCTACATGGAATGGTTCGCGCGGGGCGACTACCACGCCGGCATGGCGGAGACCTCGCTCATGCTCTTCTGGAAGCCGGAGTTGGTCAATATGGACGAGGCCGTCTACGACGACGATGAGATTCTCACCGTGATGAGGGCGGACCCCGATGCCTATGCCCGGAAGCTCAAGTCCGTTGATACGGCCTTCGTCGTGCCGCGGATCGCGCAGGACCCGAGGGTCAAGGTCGGCGTCATGGGGTTCTTCGACGGCGCGAACGCTGAACTCGGGCACAGGATAGCGGACGAATGCATCGCCGGCCTGGCAGATCTCATCGCCGAACTGGAGCCAACGGGAGAATAGCATGGCAGACGACAAGCTGCTTGAACAGGAGGAGCAAACCGGGCGCACGTACAGAGGCAATGAGATGGTATACCTCCGGGAGGTGCTCGAATCCGGGCGTCTCTCGAGTCTCAACGGCGGCGCCTTCGTCCCGCGATTCGAGGAAGCATTTGCAGAGCTCCTCGGCGCAGAGTATGCCGTCGCCATCAACACGTGCATGAGCGCCCTGCATGCGGGAGTCCTCTGCGCCGGGGCCGGGCCTGGAAGCGAGGTCATCTGCGATTCGGAGTTCATCTTCGGTTCGATGGCCGTCCTGTACAACAATGCCATACCGGTGTACGTGGACCTGGACCCGGTTACGCACAACATGAACCCCGATGGCATCGAGGCGGCGATCACGGAGCGAACGAAGGCGATCATTGTCACTCACGCATGGGGACTGCCCGCCGAGATGGACCGCATCGTCGAGATAGGACATCGTCGCGGACTGCTCGTGATCGAGGACTGCGCGGAGTCGCTCCTCGCCGACTACAAAGTAAGATACACCGGCGCGTGGGGAGACATCGGATGCTTCAGTTTCCAGGCGAGCAAGCAGTTGTCCCTCGGCGATGGAGGCATGGCTACGGCGAATAGTGAGGCGCTTCAGACGAAGATCGCCTCGCAGGCGGGCGCGCCGACCTTCAAGTCCGTCGCATACGACCTGGACTTCAACTACCGGATGAACGAGCCGACCGCTGCGGTGGGACTTGCCCAACTCGAGGTCATGCCTGCCTTCATTCAGAGGCTGAGAGCAAACGCGCGCCACTACGACGACGCGGTGGCCGGCTGCCCGTGGATCGTTCTCCAGCGCGGTCCCGAGGGGTCGAATCACTCGTTCTACCACTGGGCGGCGACCTTCCAGGGCGGCGATGGCGATCTGGCCGAGTTCAGGAAGGTGATCGAATCTGCCGGATTCGATTCGGTTTCGGTCGGCTACACCGGCAAACCGGCATACAAGCATCCGGTGATCGAGGAGCGTCGGGCTCATGCTTTCCACTGTCCCGAGAACGCGGGTCATTCCGGGCGATACGACGAGGGGACGTGTCCCTTTGCCGAGCGCATCATCCCGCGGCTGCTGCTCGCATACGTCGTAGAGAGCGAGGAGTCCGCCAAACGCGAGGCGGAGAAGCTGAATGCGGTCATCCGGGAGTTTGGCGGAAGTTGAGATGAGGATACTGGACGCCCATTGCCACATCGGTGCGGGGTTGACCTGCTCGCACGAGCCCGAGGATCTTCTTCGGACAATGGACGCGCATCGCGTCGAGGCAGCCGTGATCGTTCCTGTTGACAGGTTTCTGGCAGTCTACAATCGTGAGGGGAACGATCTGGTTCTTCAAGCGGCCAGGGAACGCCCGGACCGTTTCATCCCGTTCGCCACGGTGAACCCTTGGTACGGGGAGCAAGCCCTCTACGAACTGGATCGGGCATTGGACTCGGGAGCATCGGGGCTGAAGCTGCACCCCGCCATTCAGGGATTCCAGATCACCGATGCGATTGGTTTTCCCGTTGTGGAACGGGCAGTAAGTCGGGGGAAGCCCGTCTATTTCCACACCGGGACCGCCGTCAGTTCGTCGCCGTTTCAGCTTACCGAGCTTGCGTTGCGGTATCCGGAGGGGACATTCATCATGGGACACGCGGCCTACGCGGACTACTGGAACGATGTGGCCGCCTCTGTGAGCGCGGTGCGGAACATCTACGTCGAGACCTCCCTGCACCTGCCGGTCTTCATCCGCGATCTGGTGAGCCGGGTCGGGGCTGACCGTATCGTCTACGGCTCGGACTCGCCGAGCGCGGACATGGCAGTCGAGATCGAGAAGATCACCCGATATGTGAACGATGCCGGCGATCTGGAGCGCATCTTGGGCCTGAACCTGGACGGCATTCTTAGAGACGGAAGATGAGTGCGATTGACTTCCACTGTCACTACGGGAACTGGGGCGGGGAGCCTTACCCTGAGGGTTCACCGGAGAGGATACTCGATCTGTTCGCTCGGCACGGCGTGAGCGGGGCGCTGATATCTCCTCTGAATGCGCTCTTCTCCGGATGCGCCGACCACGGGGCGGAGAACGACCGGGTGTTTAAGTACTGCAGCCGCGCGCCGGGACGTCTGTTTGCCGCCATGACCGTCAACCCTCTGATGGGACAGGCCGCCCTCGCCGAGATCAGACGCTGCAAGACCGAGCACGATGTGAAGGTGCTGAAGCTCCACCCCTGGCTTCAGGGATTTCCGATCGCTTCGCCGGAGATGGACTCCGTTGCGGCCCTGTGCAGGGGTATGGGCATCGCGATCATGTTCCACGATGGCACTCCTATGTACACGCATCCCCTGCAGCTCGCGCGATTGTGCAGGGACTTTCCGGGTCTGACCGTGATCTCCGGCCATTCGGGACTGGGAGACCTCTGGCGAGAAGCGATGCTCGCCGCGCAGAGATACCCCGACTTCATTCTCTGCCTCTGCGGCCCGCGCGAGGCTGCCATGCGCGAGATCGTGGGGACCATTCCGCCGGAGCAGATATGCGTCGGCTCGGATTTCTTTGCCTCGAACGCGGACGACTGCGTGATCTGGTTTCGCTGGGCGAGTTTCCGCGCAGTCGAGATTCGTGAGGAGACACGGCGGATCATCGAGGTAACGACACCTCTCAGGATCTTGGGGTGCGGGACCTGAACCTGGGGTTAGATCGCAGACGGAGGTGCAACATGTCCAGAATAAACGTCGGCGTCATTGGCTATGGCTTGCGGAGTTCTTCGCTAATTGCGGTCCTGGGGCAGTTCAAGGAGGTCCGACTCGCCGCTATCGCCGACACCAGCCCTTCTGCCCTCAAGAGAGCGACGGCAGATCACCCCGGCGTCGAGACGTTCGCCGACCACAGCGCTATGCTCGATTCCGGCAGAGTCGAGGCGGTTCTGATCGAATCGCCGCCTCCCACGCATGCGTCCTGCGCGATTGATGCGATGCAGAGGGGCATCCACGTCCTCAGCGATGTCCCGGCGGTTCATACGATCGAAGAGGCTCGCATGCTCTGGGACGCCGGCTGGAAGACGCACGCTGTCTACATGCTCGGCGCGACCACGAACTTCTGGGCCTATGTTGACGCCTGCCTCGACATGAAGAAGAAGGGCCTGCTGGGCGATCCTTTCTACCTGGAGGCGGAGTACGTTGCGGATCTCGGGAATCTCCCGGAGTTGACTCCGTGGCGAAAGCACTACGAGCCGATACGATACTGCACGCACTCCCTCGGCCCGGTGCTCAAGTGGATTGACGAGGACCTGGCGGAGGTATCGTGCTTCAGCACGGGCGGCCGCGTTCGGAAGGACCCGAAGGACAACGATGCGATGGTCGCGATCTTCAGGACCAGGTCCGGTATCGTTGTGAAGCTGCTGACCTGTTTCGTGAACCGCCATCCCGTTCCGTATCACCGATACGTCTGCCAGGGGACGAAGGGCTACTTCGAGAAGACCCAGCCTCTCGCCGGGGGTGAGTGCCAGGTGTTGCTCTCGACCGATCAGGTCTACGGGATGCGCGGGCTGACGGAGCTTCCGGTTACCGAGAAGCACCCGGAGCACGCGCACGAAGTCGGCTTGGGCGGTCACGGCGGTGCCGACGGCCTGATGATCGCCGACTTCCTGGCGGCGGTCGCCGGCGACAAACAGCCGGAAGTCAATATGCGCGAAGCGATCCGCATGAGCCTTCCGGGACTCTATGCGCTGGAGTCCGCGCGCGCCGGTGGGCAGCTCACGAAGATATCCTATCCGTGGGAGTGAGCGCCCCGCACTCATGTTCTTGATCGAGGAGAAGCCGAAATGACGAATAGAACGCTGCTCGCCGGAGCGCTGATCATGCTCTGCTTCGGAGCAGTCTGCGCACAGGAGGGGAAGATGAATACCGTCGAGCCGAACATCGAGATCGCCAAAACGTGGTGGGACGACATGGAGAAGAAGTGGACCGTCGTCGGGTGGCCGGAGCACCGCACTAGGTTCAATGTCTTCTACGATGGGACGCTGGCCAACTACTTCGCATTTCATCACCACGCGACGGCTCGCTCGGGCTCGCGGCCGGATATTCAGGAGCCGTTCGCCCAGTTCGCATTCATCCCCGCCGGGAGCATTGGCGAGGTCACGAAGCCGGCCTATAACATCGCCCAGGACTACCACGACGTGGTCCAGGGATGGGCCGACTGCGAGACGCCGGTCCTCTGGAGCGAGTGGGCGTGGCACGGGTATCTCCTTCGTTCGCAGGTGTTCGCCCACGTTCCCGGCGGGCAAGAGCTGACTCGGGGCGACGAGCCGCTCTTCGCTTGGGTACGGCTCTCGGTCCACTACGCCTCCCAGGGGCTTCCGCTCGAGCAGACGCCCGGCTTCGGCATCAGGATCAATTCCTTCGCCGTCAATGCCTCGATGGAGGTAAAGCACAACCTGAACACCCTCAACGCCAAGCCGAAGTATCCGCGCGAACTCGCCGCCGATGACACATTTCATGTGATCGAACCCGACGGACGGGTGCGGATCGCTCTCGTGCCCGGAGCAGCCGTCAAGGCCGAGTTCAGAGCCGGGGCTCCCTCTGCGGACGACAGTCTCCTCTACGTCCAGCTTCCACCGAAGCAGGGATCCTGCGTCGATCTCTTGGTCCCGATGCTCCCGACCGACCGAGTGACCTTCGACAAGGAACTCGCCCTGGGATACGACGGCGCCTTGAAGGAAGCCGAGGCCTTCTGGACGAAGACATTGCCCGCCGCGAAGTTCGAGGTCGCCGAGGACTACATCACCCAGGCGATCAGGCGTAACGCACAGATCAGCCGCATCACCTCCGAGAAGTGGCCGGACGCCGGGACCTACGTCATGACCGGTGGGTTTGGGTACGGGATCGCCTGCTGGGGCACTCCGGTCTGCACGGCGATAGTTCGCTTCCTGGACCCTCTGGGATATCACTCGGTCGTGGAGGAATACCTCAAGCCGTTCAAGGATGCCCAGGGCAGGGTGATTCCCCCCGGTGACGGACTGAAACAGCATCCCGGCTACCTCGGCGTTCCCCCCGAGACGGCGATCATCAACTGGCTGCCCGATCACGGCGCGATCCTCTGGACGATGGCCGAGCACGGGCTTCTCACCCACGACGCGAAGTTCATCGAGGAGTACACGCCGGTGATCGTGAAGGCGTGCGAGTGGATCCGCGATGCCCGGCGGACGGCCGTCGAGGGCGCGGTGCCGGGTATCATGCCGCCGGCGGGGGCGTCGGACGACGAGTCGCACATCCAGAACTGCTGGACCGACGGCTGGATCTACAAGGGGCTCACCTCCGCCGTCGACTTCCTCAAGATGACCGGCAACCCGCGCGCCGCCGAGTTCGAGGCCGAGGCGAGGGAGTACAAGGCGACGTTCCGGAAGGCGTTCCGCGCGAAGGCGAAGACGACGGCGACATGGACCGACGACAAGGGGAAGGTGCGCCACATGGTCCCGTTCTCGCTCTCTAAGGAGCAGGACTGGCAGTGGCGATTCCTATTCTACCTGGACACCGGGCCGATGCACCTGGTGTTCTCGGAGTTGATGGATGCCTCCGACCCGTTGATGAGAGATGCGGTCGCATGGTATCGCGAGGGCCCGCCGTCGAAGATGTACCGTGAGTATGGCGATCTCACCCACGTGCCGTCGCTCAGGTACGAAATGTCGAGTTGGGAGTGCTGCTACAGCTGGAACGTCTATCACAACTGGCAGCTCGGCGACCGCCGGCACTTCCTGGAGGGGCTGTATTCGCAGTTCGCCGGCGCAATGTCGCAGCAGACCTACACCGTCTGCGAATCCCGAGGCGGGATAACGTCGGGCATCTTCTGGATTCCAGGGTTTCAAATCGCGCGCTTGGCGGTGATTGACGATGAGATCGAGGAAGGCAAGCTCCATCTCCTCCGCCTCTGTCCGCTCGCCTGGCTCGAGGGGAAGGGCTCGAACTTCGAGAACATTCCGACCCGTTTCGGCCCGGTTGATCTGCACATCAGGCTCAACCCCGCCGGAGACCAACTGCAGGTGTCATATTTCGCCCGTCCTCCTTCCGCGTTCCGCACTCCACGTTCCACGATTCTGCACATCCCGCCGGTCCCCGGCCTGAAGAGCATCATGCTGAACGGCAATGCGCTCAAGTGGGACCGACATACATCGGAGGTACGATTGTGATTCTGACTCATACGCTTACTCTTGCCGCGGTGCTGTCCGCATGCCTCGTGGCATCTGCCCAGGAGATTCCGAAGATCTATCTCAACCCCAGCGACCAGACCGGCAATTGGAGCCCGGACAGGACGTACAATGAGGCTGAGGCCATGCAGGACGTTGCCCGCCGTCTCGAAGGCAAGCTGAACGCGAGGGGCTTCGGCGTCCGCAACTCGAACGGCGCGACGATGAGGGAATCGTGCGAGGCCGCCAACGCGTGGCCTGCGGACATCTTCATATCCCTGCACACGAACGCTCGCGGGGGCGAGGGGTGGGGGACGCCGCGCGGTACGCTCACCCTCTATTATCAGCCGCGAGAGGGCGAGCCCAATCCGATCAGCATTGAGCTTGCTCAGCGCTGTATGGACAAGTGCGTCGAGAAGTACATCACTCACGGCGTCGGGCATCCATTTGGCGTTCGAGCGGACCTGCCGTTCCTCAACTTCAACCTCTACGTCCTGCGCCGCACGAACATGCCCGGCACGCTCGTCGAAGGTCTGTTCCACGACAACGAGGCCGACACCGCAGTCCTGAAGACCGAGGAGGGTCGGGACGCTTACGCGCAGGGAGTATACGAGGCGGTTTGCGATTACTTCGGATGGAGTTACTACCCGGACGCGCCGATTCTCCATCCGGCCGGCCCGGTAGCGAACGACTCGACGGGCAACCTCGCTCTAGTGGTTCGCGGCGCGAAGGGTGATGTGCGTGTGATCAGGCAGACGGGCATCAGCGGCGCGTGGCCGGACACTTGGACCGACCTTGGCGGTTTGATCGAGGGTGAGCCGGTGATTGCTCGGAATCCGCAGGACAGGTTGCAGGCATTCGCCAGGGGCCGTGACGGGCGGATCCGGCACAAAGTTCAATCATCTGCCGGGAGCGATCGCTGGAATGGCTGGTACGATCTGGGTGGGAGCGCGGGCTCCGATCCCGTGGTAGGGATTGACGACGAACGAAGGCTCATCGTCTTTGCCGTGGGCTTGGACGGGCATCTGCGGTACAGGATGCAGCGTTCGGTAAGGAGCGCGCTGCAGTGGGAGGATTGGAGCGATCTCGGTGGTAAGGTGGTCGGCAGACTCTCGGTCTGCGCTGACGCGGACGGGCGACTCACGGTCGCATGCCGGGCCCCAGGGCACGGACTCATTGTAGCATCTCAGTCTGGCGACGATTGGGTCGTGTCGAACGATCAGGACGACCTGGTCGCGAGCGACCCTGTCCTGGCGAGAGATCGAGAGGGCCGAGTTATCGTCTTCTGCCTCGGGTCCGGCGGACGAGTGCTGGCTAAGAACGGAGGAGTCTGGGACGACCTCGGCGGCTCGTTCGCATCCGGCCCGGTCGCTGTCACCGGCACCGACGGGCGCGTCGAGTTGTTCGCTGTCGATTCGGGCGGCGCGGTATCCCATAGCTCGGAGGATTCCGACGGCAACTGGACCGACTGGCGATCGCTGGGCGGAGCGTTCGCGGGAGGTCTCGCGGCCGGACGCAACCTAGACGGCCGAATCGTGATCTTCGCGCGGAGAGCGGATGGTAGTGTGCAGTACCGCGTCCAGCGCGAGCCGGGCAAGAGCACCATCTGGGACGGTTGGTATCCCCTCGGCGAGACCCCCGACACCTCGTCGAACACGCAGTGAGGATAAGACATGCATACAAGAAGGGAGTTTCTGAGGCGGAGTGGAATCGCACTCGCGGGAGTCGCTCTGGCGACTGAGTTGGTCGGCGCGGAGGAGGAGAGACGCATGGACAAGAAGATCAGGATCGGCGTGGTCGGCGGCGGATTCGGGGCCGCGTTCCACTGGCATCTCGACCCGAACTGTGTCGTCGAGGCGGTGAGCGATCTCAGGGAGGACAGGCGCAAGCATCTCCAGGACGTCTACCGTTGCAACAAGCCCTACAGCTCCCTGGAAGAGCTGATCAAGGACAAGGACGTTGATGCAGTCGCGGTCTTCACCGGCGCGCCGGACCACGTGAAGCACGCCGTCGCATGCATGAACGCCGGCAAGCACGTGATTTCGGCCGTTCCCGCCTGCATCTCTCTCGATCAGGCCGAGGAGCTGCTCGCCGCCCAGAAGAAGACCGGCCTCACCTACATGATGGCCGAGACCAGCTACTATCATCCCGTCTTCATCTCGGCCCGCAAGCTCTATGCAGAGGGCAAGTTCGGAGACATCTACTACACAGAGGCCGAGTACCACCATGCGGGGATGGAGTACGTGCTCTGGACGGACGAACAGCGCGGGCACACTTGGCGCTGGGCCTACCCGCCGATGCTCTACCCGACCCACTGCACTTCGTTCCTGGTCGGGCTGACCGGTGAGCGGCTGACGGAAGTCTCATGCATCGGCTGGGGCGACGGCGACCCGATCATGGACGGCAATCCGTACGAGAACCGGTTCTGGAACGAAACCGCGCTCTTCAAGACCGACCGAGGCAACGCCTTCCGCGTCTCGATCAACTGGCGAGGCGCGTTCGGAGGGTGCGAACGGGCGCAGTGGTATGGCAGCAGGATGAGCCTCTTCGAGCCGGACCCGAACGGCGTCGGGCCGGTCATCCGGAGGGCGACGCACGAGTTCGCAAAGGATGGCGCGGGGTACGATGTTCAGCAGGCGACATTCGAGCCGTATGCCGTGCCGAACTGGGCGGAACAGCTTCTACCCGAGCCGATGCGCGTCGGTGGCGGACATGAGGGCGCCGAGCCGTTCCTGACGCACGAGTTCATAGACGCGCTGGTGAACGACCGGAAGCCTGCGATTGACATCCACGAGGCGCTGGCGTACACCGTGCCGGGGACCATCGCGCACAAGTCGGCTGTCGAGGGCGGCAAGCAGATGAAGGTCCCTAGCTTCGATCGGTAGACGACGGCGTGGACGATCCTATTCGGCCGCCAGTCCGTTCTCTGTCTCGCGAACGGAGATGAACCTCGGTCGCGTCGGTCCCCCGTTTGGGGCGTGTAGAACAAGCATCAGTTCACCTTCGAAGGTGCGGAAGACCATGCCGTGTCCGCCGTCCTCTGCGAAGAGAGGGTCCGCCTCCTGTCTCCACGGCCCGGTGATCTGCCCGGATTCCGAGCGCGCCACGCCTTGCGTGTACCCGCCTATGCCGAAGCTCGACCAGAGCATGAGGAGCCTTCCTTCATTCGCTCGATGCAGGAACGGGCCGTCGGTAACGTATGTCGCCCCTCTGTTCACCCACTGAGCTTCCGAAGCCCGGAAGAGCACGATCGGTTTGCCGAGCGGATATTTCAGGCCGTCGGTCAGCCGCAGGGCGCAGATCTCACCGTCACCGACCTGCTCCCACTCGCGGCAGAAGAGGATCCACGGTTTGCCGTCGTCGTCCACGAAGAGCGTCCCGTCGAGGCACTGCCATCCGTGCGGGGTGATAGGCCGGTTCGTCAGAGGCTTGAACGGGCCTCGGGGGCCGTCCGAGACGAGTATGTGGCAGGCTCGCCGTCTCGTATCGGAGCTGAAGGTGCCGAATAGATGGTACTTACCCCGGTATCGGTGGACCTCCGGCGCCCAGTAGGTCTTCGTTCCCCAGAAACCCATGCTCGCCCCGAAGACCCTGATCGGCCCTTCCCACTCCTTCAAGTCGCTGCTCGTGTATGCCTCGAAGCACGGACCGCCTTGTCCGTCCGGCATGGCGCGCGTGGTGCCGTACAAATAGTATCTTCCTTCCTCCGCTACAGGAAGGACGAAAGGATCTCGAATCCCGATGTCTTCCGTCTTGAGCATGGCTTGTGCCTCTGCGGCGATGCACAGCATCAGGGCCAGCGCGGCTGTTCTAGTCTGTCTCGCCCGAGGACAGGTGGTCGGAGGTCGTGTCATTCGTCTTGTCAATGCAGAAGTCGTCTATCAGCGTCCCGTCTTGTTTGACGGTTGTGACCGTGAGCCTGTCGCTCGCGACGCGGACGACGAGATAGTTCGGCTGATCGAGCGGATTGAAGAAGAATGAGTTCCATTCCCGCTTGCTGAGGTTCTTGTAGGTCTTCTCGCCGCTTCGTCCGGTGACGAAGTAGACCGTCCCTTGGGACGGCTTCTCCATCCTCATCCCATTCCGGAGCGGCCAGGTACGTCCGATTCCGTGATCGTGGCCGTTGAACACGAGGTCAACCCCGTGCTG
This sequence comes from Armatimonadota bacterium, assembly GCA_017993055.1. Lineage (NCBI taxonomy): Bacteria > Bacillati > Armatimonadota > Armatimonadota bacterium. The sequence goes on along the minus strand of JAGONM010000007.1, from coordinate 11,508 downwards.
TTCGAGCGTGGGCGAGAAGGCCCCTCTCAGTTCCTCGTTCGTGCGCCCGTCCTTCACCTCCCAGGGAGCCTTGTGAAAGAAAGCGATCTTCCAGATTGCTTTGGAGGCCGACAGGTCGGAGTCGAGCCACTTCCGAGTCGCATCCAGGCTGTCACCCTTGGCCTTCTCGGTGTCCAGCACCACGAAGTGCGCCTGCCCGTAGTCGTATGAGTAAACCCGGCTCTTCAGCCCCTCGGGACCGTTCTGCGGGACGGGGAACTGCCTGGTCGCGTACGAAGGTCCGCCCCCGCCGGCGTACTCATGGTTTCCGAGGACAGGCATCTCAGGGATCGCGTCGATCACTCCGGTCGCAGCCGCGAACCAGCAGTTCCAATGTTCGGCGCTCTGGCCGGTGTTGACGAGGTCGCCGACGTTCACCATGAACTTCGCGGTCGGGTTCGCCCTGTAAGCGTTCTGCACGGTCGTCCGCCACTGCCCATACGGATTGTCGCCGGAGGTACTGCTCTGGCTGTCGCCGAACACGAGGAACTTGAACGCCCGCGGTTTCGGTGCCGCAGTAGTGAAACGGCGGAACGGGCTCCAATGCTCGCCGTCCCCGACTCGGTATGAGTATCTCGTGCTCGCGGACAGGCCGGTTAGTGCCGCAGTGAATAGCCTGCACTTTCCGAGGTCGGTATCGAAGTCCGCGGCGGTAGCGTTAGCCTGCGTCGCTCTCGATCCCACCTGGAGCTGGACGAGCCCCGTCGTCACGGAAGGATCGGTTCTCCAGGTGATCGTCATACTCGTTGCCGGGTCGCCCGTCCATGTGAGCGTGACGTGGTCGGGAACGGCCGTCGCGCCGTTTGACTTGTCCTGGCCGATATTCGGGGAAGTCAGTGCCAGGGCAAGGACCGCCGCGAACATCAGGCGCGTGAATGTGCGCTTCATGTGTGCCTCCTTATCTCCACTCACTCTTACTTGCCGTGCCGGTGTATTCCTGCAGTTCTCGCGCCCTTGATTTCGAGAAGCAGGTAACTCGGCCTCTTCGTATGGAATAACCATGAAGGGCGACAGTCGCCGACTATCCGTGGAGGAAGCACCCATGCAGTTCAGACTTCGCGCAACCGCCGTCACCTCGGTCTTTCTCGCCTGTTTCGCTTCGGCACTCTGCTTCGGGGCCGCCGCCCCGCCGAGCCCTTGGGGGCAGGTGAAGGTGGACGCCCTGCTACCTGATCGGCGGCAGAGAGATTCCGACTGCCAAACGCGTCTCCAGCAGTGGTTCATGGGCAAGATCAGGCACTACCAGCAGGTCCTGGATGACACGGCCATCGGGAAGGCCACCCCCAAGATCGTGAACCTCGGCGACTGGAGCGGCTTCTTCAAGACGCTCCTTGCCCCGCCGACCGGCACGGGAACCACCACGATCACATTCGCGACCGTCGGCGCTCCCAGCACGATGGAAGACACGGCGGAGATCATATTCCCCCAGGGCGCGTCGGATGCTTACATAGACGGCCACCCGGATACGTGCTTTCACGAGTTCCAGCACGTCATCGTCCTTGCGAGTGAGCGGAGCGGGAGACCCGTGGCGATTCCCCGCTCGCCGTGGATGATCTACGCCAAGCCCGGAGATAACAGGAACGAAGAGCATATCTACATGGAGGGCCTCGCAGAGTACACCGTGGAGTGGCTCGACCTGTTGCTTCATGATAGGTCGGCCCTCACCGGCGGCGCGGCCGTGGGATTCGAGAAACACGCGCGAGACGCATACGAGCAGATGAAGCAGTACTCTGCGCGCGGCGAGTCGCTCAGCTACGCTGTGGAGAACTTCTGTTGGGCCAAGGCGCACGACGCCTACTGCCGCGCCTGGGAGCAGGCCGGTAAGAACGTCGCTCCCCTTCCTCTGAATTTCCGACAGGACTATGAGCAGATATGCGGGGTTCATATCGGCTTCGTCGAGGAGATCATCAAGTTCTATATGGACGGCGGGTTGAAGGCGGCCGACGGCAAGCCGATCAAGGTCCCGGAGTGGGTGATGAACCCCGATCCGATGAAGAGCGCCGTCATCGTCGGGCATCTGAATGAGGGCAAGAACATCAGCGGCGACCTGCTCCGTTTCGGTTTCGATGTGCGCGTGATGGAGAACTACAGGATCAAGGAGCGCAGTGATTCGCTCAACCACGGGAAGGTACTGATAGCGCTTGACAACGCCGACGCAGACACGACCATCGAGCTGTCGGTTGACGGCAAGCCGATCAAGCGGAGCGGGGCTTCCGGAAAGATAGACCTCGCCGGGTTCAAGCGGACCGGCACGATTCGGGTCACGCTCGTTCGAAACAAGTTGTCGAGCTTCCGAGGTGTCAGGCGCTATCACATCTCAGTGCAGTACGAGCCCGATCCCCGGATGGTGGATGGTGTGCAGAAGCCGCCGTTCTATCTCTCGTCGAAGGCGGTCTACTACGTGGACGTGACCGGATCGGGTAAGGCGTCGGTGCCTGCCCCGCCTGCGACGAGCGCGCCCGGTGCGTCGTCCGCCGCGGCTCCCAAGACGCCCAAAGGGGCATGGCGGCTCGACGGCGTCGTGAAGGGTAAGAAGTTCGACGACTTCCTCAGCAACCAGAACATCACGGGCGATGCGGCCGTGGATGACACTACCGCCGAGATCAGTGCGCAGCAGAACATTGACGGTAGGCCGCCCAGGATAGTGAAGTGGCATCGTGTGCACACATGGACGCACCCCGGGACGACGCTGACTCCCGACACGAAGGTGCCGGTGACGATCACCGTGACGCAGGACGGTGATATGGGCGGACCTTGGACCACGCTGGAAGCCTGGGTAGAGCCCCCTACCGGACACGTGAGCTTCGGGTTGTTCGATCACCCTACGTCGGGAGGCAAGGACTCGTCCGGGGGATCAGCCTCTCTCGACCAGACCAAGTCCACCGAGAGCAAGACGATTCAGATGCCGATACCCGAAGGACGTCCCGGAGACAAGCTGATCGTCCGGTTCAAGACCCTCAGCAGCCCGATGACCGTAGAGGTGGACTTCCGCTACGTATGGGAGCCGATCGCCTCCGACTCCTCTCCCGGGAAGGCCGATGCGACGCTTGTGGCCGAGGAGCCTCAGCCCGAACCTGAACCGCCGGGTATGGACAACGTCCCGCCGGGACCCGGAGAAGTCGTGAAGATACCTGTGACAAAAGAGACGCCGCCGCCAACCAAGCCGGACAAGCCCAAGTCGCCTGAGCAGTGGTACACTCATCCTTCGGGCGACTACAAGTTCAAGGTTTCCCCAGGCTGGAAGGTATTCGCCAAGCAGTTCTTTGATGAGAAGGACGCCGGCTACGATACGCTCTTCCCGTCGGATGAGGGGATGGCCGTCATCTGCGCGCGCGACTTCACGGATAACGGGAGCAAGACCGCCGATACCGTGCTGAACAACTTCGCCGCCAAGATGCTGAAGGACAGTCCTTCCGCCCAGAGCGCACGCGTCAAGTTCGGGATGGCCGAGGCCGTGCAGATCGCCGACTGGGACAAGGACACGGGTGTGATGACATGGAACATCGGCGTGTTCCACAAGGGCCGCAGCTACTTCATCTCGGTGGCCATGCCGTCCGAGTCAAAGCCGGCGAGGATTCCCGACCCTCCCGCATGGATGCTCGGCTCTCTGGTTACGATGAGGTGAAGCGACTATAGCACCAGCGAAGGTCGAAGGTCCCACTCATCCGTCCAGCCGGTGGATTCGTTGCTGACGCGAAAGAACCCGTCTTTCTCACGTGAGATTGCCCACCGCTGGCGGAAGTCCGTGCTGTCCCAGTTCTGGACGATGCCTGCGTCCGATGCCTCGATCGCTAGTCCGCTCTGGACCGCAATGATTCGGTATCGGTTCTTTCCCACGTGATAGAGCCAGAACAATCCGTTCGGTGCCCGTTCCGTCGAGCGTTTGACCAGTAGTGCCCCCGGTGCTCCCTCCTTTCCCTTCTCGATGCCGAGATGCCCACCCGAGCGGCTGATGATCCGGTACGCTCCGTCGCGAAGCAGTCCTCCCGGAACTACCGACACCTTCCTCGATGTCCACTCCCTGACCCTATCGTAGAGTGCACGGGGATTCAGCGCGCCGGTTTTGTCGCGGATCTGCCGCCCGAGTTCACAGTGAGATGTTTCCGAGATGCACCACTGGTTGCGCTCCGTGGGATCGTCGTACGAGCCGACGATTACGTAGTCCGGGTTGCTCTTCCTTGCCAGAGCGAAGTTGTAGTCGAGCCAGGCGATGGACTTCCGCCACATCACTCCGTCGGCGGGATTCCACCGGACCGCCGATGTCACGTACATCGAATCGTCGGACGGGATGCTTCCCATCCACGGCTCGAGCTGCCAGCCCCACTTGTTGATGCACGAATCCTCCCCGGAGGCCCACACCAGGCTGAACCGCGAGGTCTCCTCTTTCCCGACTACCCCTGGTGCGCCTCTGGGCGTGTATCGAGGGGCCATCTCGAGGTAAGCCCGGTACCAATCCCGGACCGCATAGCAGACGATCAACGGCTTGCCCCGGTACTGGAAGTAGGTCTCGGGGTGGGGCGCATCCGGTCCGGCGAAGTTCTTCCAGATGTCCGCGGCATGGCTCTCGAAGGAAGCCGTATTCCCACCGCTGTTCTCCGCGACGCAGAACTTCATGCCCCGCTCGGCGCAGAGCCTCTGGATGAGTCGAGAGCGGCCGTCCAGCCATCCCCAACCGTTCGTCAGGTCTGCGATCACGACGGTGACGCCCGCTGCCTTTATCCCGTCGAGATGAGCGCCGTACTGACTCTCATCCGACCAGTCGAGCGTCTTCCACTTGCCATTGACGAGGTTGCGAGTCGCATCCGGGTTCTTCTCGCTCCACCACGCCTGGTCGTGGCCGTACCATATCATGATCCACGTGGCGTAAGTCGTCGCGTGGCATGGGACCATCAATCCCATCAGGCACAAACCGATCAGCCATCGTTTCATTGCGCTTCCCAAACGCCTACTTCCCTGATCTCAGCACTAGTTCGAGCTCCGGGCTGATGTAGTGGCAGCAGAAGTATACCTGCCCGTTCGACCCTCGCTTAGCGCACATCTCGATCTGGCGCTGCACAACCTCTGCCGTCCTGGGGGCGGGCTTGCCCTCGACCATCCTGTAGATCGAGAGTCCCGGAATGATCTTGCTCTTCCAGCCCGGGATCTTCGTCCATTCATCGAACGCGGCCGAGAGCGCCGGATCGTCTACATACGCCATCGGGATCACGTAATCAATGATCCCTTCTCGAATCCACCGAGGCCATTCCTGGAGGACGCTCTCCCCCGATGCCTTCGTATAGAACACCGCGGCGGACACTACTACCGAGTGGCGGACCTTCTTCGCCGAACGGTAGACGTCCCGCACCACATCGGTCACCTTGTCCATCGGCCACTGCCGCCACGCGAGGTCCTGCTTCTCCATCTCCTCGACTGCCTTGGAATCGGCGGACATCGGCCTCGTGGGGTCATCGGTTACGGGGTTGATCGTCAGCCTCGAGTAGAAATACCCATGCGGCCGATCCATGCCGAGGATCGCGAGCAGATCGGGCTTCCCCTCCGCCAGTCCGTCGATCCACACCACGTTCATACCGGCGTCGACCAACTTGCGCAGGGCGGACGCTTCCTCGGCACTCCACAGGTATACGCAAGGCACTACCAGAATGTCATTCGCCGCACACTGATCGAGCTTCGACTCCATGGCCTTGACGCCGATACGGGCGAGCCACTCGGCGGCCCCGCTCCGCAGTCGGTCGCCGTAGCGCTTCTCGTTCAGCTCCGACACAAGCAGCCGGACGGTCTTCGTCTCCGATCCGTATGCCTTCAGCCTCGATGCCAGGAAGGAATCGAGCACGGGCGCGATGCTCTGTTCGGCATGCCAGTTGAAGAAGAGCGCTCGCCCATTCCCGAGCCGGTTCTCGACGATCGCCGGTATCCCGGTCCCGAACTTGGCGAGTGTCTCTGCCGTGGTGACGCCGTGCAGTGCGTTCGCGCTCACATCTATCCTGATCGGGAACTTCGTCCAGGTCGGTGGGGTGATCAACTCCTCGCCGGTCTCTTTGCGGAAGTTCTCGGTGGCCGACTTGCCGTATCCGAGTGAGACAGCCGGATAGCGGATGTAGTCGAAGTGAATGCCGTCGAGCTGGGGATAGTTCTTCACCGCGGAGACCATCAGGTCGCGTTGGAAGCGGCGGACATCCGGGTTCGTGAAGTCGAACCAGCTCACCAAGTTCCCCTGCGCGTCCGTGGCCATCCAGTCGGAATGCTTCGTCATGAAGTAGCCCTTGTCATCGCCGCCCGGCTCGCCGTTGACGTACCAGGCATGGACCTTCATGCCGCGCTTGTGGCCGGCCGTGATGCAGTAGCCCAGCGGGTCGAAGCCGTCCTTCACTTGGGGAGACATCGGACAGAACTCGGTCCGAAACCACGCCTGCTGGCGGTAGAAGATGAGGACGTAGATGTTGTCTATGCCCGACCGCTGCGCCTGGTCGAGCATCCTATCCGCCGTGGCCTTGTCAACCACGTTCTCTGGGTGCACCCACAGGCCGTTGATCGCCCAGCATGGGACTGATGCGACGGCGAGGACGAGGAGAGGCAGAATGATCTTCATGGTCAGCTCCTCTGAAGGTATTCGCTCCTCAACCTTCCGCGTGAGGGGCCGACTGTCCTCCCTGAGCGTCCCAGCGCCGTGGCTTCTCTATGAGGGCTAGTGCAGTTCGCGGAACTCGCCGGTCTCCATGTAGGCAATCCGCTCGCCGACGTTGGTGATGTGGTCCGCGATTCTCTCCAGATAACGGGCGACGAGGATCAGTTCCACCGCGCGGAGGGCGACCTCGGGCTTCTCCTCTATCATGACGATCATCGTATCGCGGACCTCCCGGTACAGGGCATCGACTTCATCGTCCTCGCGGGCGACTTCGGAGAGGGTGTCCACGTTACGGTTGACGAATCCCTGAAGCGATCCGTGCAGCATATTCTGCACGATCTGGGCCATTCGAGGTATCTTCACCAGCGGAGTGATCGGCTCCATCGGCGCGAGCTTCTTCGCTGCCTTGGCAATGTCCAGGGCGTAGTCGCCCATCCGCTCGACGTCCTTGATGATGTAGAGTCCGGCGGCGATGGTTCGCAGGTCCCGGGCCATCGGCTGCTGAAGCGCAAGGAGGTCCAGACATCGTTGCTCGATTGTAAGGTTGTACTCATCGACGATGTCATCCCTGGCAATGATCTCTTCCGCCAGCGCCGTATTCCGTTCGCGCAGAGCCTTGACCGACCCCGACAGCATATCCTCGACGACGCTCCCCATCTTCAGGATATCCTGTTTCATCTCCTGCAGCTCTTCGTCGAAGTTTCTTCTCGTATGTCCGGTATCCATCAATCCTCCGTCCTAGCCGAATCGTCCGGTGATGTAGTCCTCTGTCCGCTTGTCCGACGGCGTCGTGAACATCTTATTCGATCTGTCGAACTCAATCAACTCCCCGAGGAGGAAGAAGCCCGTGCATGCGGAGACCCGCGCGGCCTGCTGCATGTTGTGCGTGACGATGACTATGGTGATCTCCTTGCTCAAGTCGTGCATCAACTCCTCTATCTTGAGGGTCGAGATCGGATCGAGCGCCGATGCGGGCTCGTCCATCAGCATGATCTCCGGCTCGACGGCCAGCGCCCGGGCGATGCACAGCCTCTGCTGCTGTCCGCCGGATAGATCGAAGGCCGACTTGTGCAGGGCGTCCTTGACCTCATCCCAGATCGCGGCCCGCTTCAGGCTCTTCTCGACGATCTCGCGAAGAGCGCCGCGGTCCGTTATGCCGTGAACTCTCGGCCCGTAAGCCACGTTGTCGAAGATCGGCTTCGGGAATGGGTTCGGACGCTGGAATACCATCCCGATGTCTTTGCGAAGCTGCACCACGTCTGTGCCGGCCGAGTTGACATCGCGGCCCTCTATGAATATCTCGCCTGTCGTCCTGACGCATGGGATCAGGTCGTTCATCCGGTTGATCGCGCGCAGGAAAGTAGACTTGCCGCACCCGGAGGGTCCGATGAGAGCGGTGATTTCACGCAGCGGTATCTCAATGCTGACGTGCTTGAGCGCGTGGGTATCGGCGTACCAGACGTTGAGATCGCGGACGGAGATCGCGCTCTCCCGCTCCGCGTCAGTCGTCACTTCCATTGCTGCCTCTTCTCTGCCGAGCGTGCTTACCACTTCCTCGCCCTCCGATATCTGGTTCTGAGTGACGCCGCCACCAGGTTCATGCCCAGGACCAGTGTGAGCAGCACGAGCGCCGTTCCCCACTGGATCTTTGGTGAAGCGTTCGGGACCTGGGTCGAGATCACGTAGAGATGGTAAGGAAGCGCCATCGCCTGATCGTAGATCGAACGCGGCAGGTCCCGCTGGTAGAACGCTGCGACCGTGAACAGAATGGGCGCGGTCTCCCCCGCCGCTCGGCCCACCCCGAGAATCAGCCCCGTGATGATCCCTGACACGGCGTTCGGCAGGACCACCCTCACGGTCGTCTGCCACTTAGTTGCGCCGAGGGCCAGGCTGGCCTCCCGAAACGACTGCGGCACCGACGACAGTGCCTCCTCCGACGCGGTGATGACCACGGGCAGCGTCAGGATCGCGAGCGTCAGTGACCCTGACAGCAGTGACGCGCCGAAATGGAACAGCATCACGAATAACCCCAGCCCGAAGAGGCCGTAGACCACCGAAGGGACTCCCGCGAGGTTCACTATTGAGAGCCGAATAAGCCTCGTGAACTTTCCCGGTCTCGCATATTCCGAGAGGTATATGGCCGAGAGCACTCCCATCGGCAGGGCGAAGATGATAGTGCCGATGATGAGGTATACGGTCCCGACGATAGCCGGGAAGATGCCGCCTTCCCTCATCATGTTAATCGGGGGTTGCGAGATGAACGTCCAGTTGATCGCCGGAAGCCCGCGCGAGAGTAGCAAGTAGACCACTGCCAGTACCGGGGCCACCACGAAGACCGTGGACATACTTAGCAGCGCGAACACGAGCCTCTGCTTCCGCATCTGCTAACTACTCCGTCCCGATCTCTGAAGCGCGAGATCGGCAGTCAGGTTGATCAGGAATGTCATGCCGAATAGCACGATTCCGATGGCGAACAGCGAGTAATAGTGCGGCGTCCCCTGTGCAACCTCGCCCATCTCGGCGGCTATCGTGGCCGTCATTGTCCGGACCGGCTGAAGGAACGAATGCGGGATCACAGCGGCGTTGCCGGTGACCATCAGCACGGTCATGGTCTCTCCGATCGCACGGCCTATTCCGAGCATGACGGCGGCGATGATGCCGCTCTTCGCAGCCGGCACCGTCACGCCGGATATGGCCTGCCACGGAGTCGCGCCCAGAGCGAGCGCACCCGCCCCGTAGTCCCTGGGCACGGCGACGATCGCGTCCTCGGAGATGGATATGATCGTGGGCATCGCCATGAACGCCAGCATCACGGAGCCGGTCAGGGCGGTTAGGCCGGTCGGAAGGTCGAAGATGCTCTTGATGTACGGCCCGAGGACGACCATCCCGATAAACCCGATGACCACGGACGGTATCCCCGCCAACACCTCGACTGTAGGCTTGAGAACCTCTCGAACGCGTAGCGGGGCGACCTCGGCGAGGTAGACCGCCGACGCAATCCCTATGGGAACGGCGATCAGTATCGCCCCTGCCGTTACCAGGAGCGATCCGAGTATGAGCGGCAGAATCTGGAACTTGTCCGAGAGCGGATACCAGTCTCTGCCGAGAAGAAAGTCCGGAACCGTTACATGGCGAAACGTCGGAAGCCCGTCCCTCAGGAGAAACGCGAAGATGAGCACGACGATCGTGATCGTCATCGCGCCGCACAAGAGAATGATCCTCTCCATCGCCCACTCGCGGATACGGGCAAGACTCCTCCTGGCTGAATCTGGAGTCTGCATCAGGACGGCTCTCCTTGACTCACTTGGTCAGAGGTCTTGAAGCGTTCTACCAGTTCTTCGACTCGTGACGCGACCTCGTCGCGGATCTCCCGCACTTTCTCGATGGGCTGCCCGTTGGGATCGTCTAGCGCCCAGTCCTCGCTGGGGACAAGCGCTGCCGGGCAGACCGCGCCCTCAGCGGCATCCTCGAGGCTCACTCCGCAGCCCATAGTGATCACCAGATCGGCGGAATCAGCCATCTCGTCGGTCATGACCTTGGGGTGGTGACCGCTCATATCGTATCCAATCTCCCGCATAGCCTGTACGACCGCCGGGTTCAAACTGTCTCCTGGCAGCGTGCCGGCGGACTCGGCCTCGATGACACCGTTGCCGAGTCTTCTCGTGAACGCCTCCGCCATCTGGCTGCGGCCCGAGTTGTGAACGCAGACGAAGAGCACCTTCTTCACGTCAGATCTTCCTGATCGGCGCGAACCCGAGCTTGTCCACTATCTTCTGACCATCTTCGCTCAGCGCGAACTCCAGCAGGTTATTGATCTCGCCTTCGGGCTGTCCGTCGGTATACCAGTATAGCGGGCGGGAGATCGGATAGGTGCGGTCTATGGCAGCGCCGACGCTGGGCATAACAAACGGCCCCGCCACGGTCTTGGCGACCGCCACCGCTTTGTGTTTCTTGGGATCAACGTACCCGAGCCCCACGTAGCCGATGTCGGCCGTGTCGGTTGCCACCTGGGCCGCAACCGCCTCGGATGAAGGCATCATGAGCGCTGTTTTGGCATATTCCTCTGGACCTTTGTCATGGCCCTTTCTGACGACGTGCTCGAGGAAGAACACATGACTTCCACTGCTCTTATCGCGGGAGAGAATCACGATCTTCTCATCGCGGCCGCCTACCTGTTTCCAGTTGGTGATCTCTCCGGTGAAGATGTCCGAGAGCTGCTCAATGGTCAACTTGCTTACCGGATTCGCGGGGTGGACGATGATGCTTAGAGCATCGAGTGCAACCTCATGCTCGATGGGATCAACGCCGCGCTCCTTGGCCAATGCGATCTCTTCATCCTTCATCGGCCGCGAGCATTCGGCGATGTCCGTGGTTCCGTCTATCATCGCCGCTATGCCCGTCCCCGAGCCGCCGCCGGTCACCGCCACATTCGATCCGGGATTGGCGTTCATGTATGCCTCGGCCCATGCCTGGCCGAGATTCACCATCGTATCGGACCCCTTGATCTGAACCATCTTGGCACTGGGTCCTGTACTCTTTGCAGGTGGCTTTGCGCATCCTGTCAGAGCAAGAATCGCCGAGAACAACAGCACAGTCACGATTGGCTTTGCCTTGGCACGCATCTGTTTCCCCTCCTGGATCCGATTTCGACAGGTATCTGCCTGTCTCTCACACAATATACCCGATCGAGATTACAGAATGCTTACATGGCGCTTAACCTACAGGGCGAACGCATTTTGACATCTCCGAAGTAGTGGTAGGTACAATATTGAAGGAACCTACGCCTGAAGCCTTCGAAATGATAGGAAAACCGTATCATGGAGGTCAGCATGGCAGGTTTCTTCGAG